>NZ_JAKLTE010000030.1:0-41436 GCF_022014395.1 Photobacterium sp. WH77
GGAGACCATTGAAGTTAATCCATCAAAAAAGAGATTATAAGTTAAAGCAACAAAAACACTGTGAACAGTATTTTGTATTTTTAATTAGAGTAAATATTCTATGGTTGAGCATTGAAACTGCTCAGCCAAACGTTATAGATAATTTTATTACATTATTATCTATGTTGCTTAATCAATATAAAGTGATGCGTCGCTTTAACAAAAAGGTAAAGTTAAAATCTTTATTATCAATAACAGCCTGCCGATGAAAGCGTATTTTGACTTATTGTTATCGATTACATTTTATGGTTTGTTTTCATCTTGTTGTTTTGTATAATAATTGTTATATTATGATAAGGCTTTATATCTTATAATATAGCGATTTAATGATATGTTATTTGTCTTTTTTCATCTGGGATATTTAATTGGGTAAATAAAGGGAGTGTGAAAATAATTTATTGACTTTTTATTAAATGCATTGATATAACGGCGTTGCATATGAGAGAGATGTTTTTATTAGTCACATATGTTTTTGCATTTATGCAAGCCAACATTTCTATAAGAAGGTTTCAATGAAAAAACAAATAACGCCTTTGTTAATTATATTACCTTTTGGTCATATAGCGTCCGTGTCCGCACTGGAAACCAGTGCTTTTTATCCAGAGGAAGTCGAAATTCATTACAATCTCGGCCCTGAAACGTGTAACGCTGATTTCCGGCCAGTTACGCGTTCTGAAGCATTGCGCTTTCGAGATTCGATAATGAACAAAATCGGAAAGTGGTCTTATGTTAGTTTAGCCGATGGCTGGGTCATTATGGGGCCCGGTTACATGGGTGAAATTAAACAGGGAACCGCCAGCCATACTGCTTGTTATCCTCTGAATGCAGACACAAACATTTTATCTTTCCCTGCTATTTCCATTGATGAAGGATCTAAAGAGCGTGTTGAATGGACATTGCTCAGTGATCAAGACGATTTTGTAAAACCTGCCGCGTACCTGGCTCACCACATGGGCTATGCCTGGGTGGGTGGTCCGAAAGGAAACCAGGTTGGCGATGACATGAAAGTCTGGTGGGACAGTAACGAAAGTGCCTGGAATATTCGGGGTAATGACGGTCCGTGTGACGGATACCGTTGCCAGGATATGACAACCATAAAGGTGAAAAACTTTGCTTACACCATGGATCCGGCTTCATTTAAAATTGACGGTTCTATCGTGAATTCAAATAGTCAGCTGGTGAATACGATCTCTTCGACGGCGGTTAATAAAACCAGCATTCAGCAGCAATACGTCATTGATATCAGTTACAACACGTCAACCAGTTGGTCACAAAGTAATGATTACAGCTTCAGTGAAAGTATTGAGGTATCCAGTACTTTTAAAAGTCCTAAAGTCACAGGTGGTGTTGAAAAATCAATATCCGTGACTTTTGGTGCCACTCAGGCATGGGGAAGCACCAGTGGCGGTGAAGAAAGTAACAGAGTGACAATTCAGGCAAGACCGGTAGTACCTGCAAATAGTGCACTGAAAGTGCTGTTGAATGTGTACCGGGCTGATATCTCTTATCCTTACGTCTTTGACGCGGATGTATCGTATGAACTGGGTTTTGATGGTTTCATGCGCTGGGGTGGGAACGGATTGCTGTGGCATCCGAAAGACAGACCAGACTTTACAAGTAACTTTGCTATCGGCCGCTTCGCCGGCAATGAAAAGAGTCTGGAATTCCAGTGGGATCACCGTGATATTACAGGCATGAATAAAACCTGGGACTGGAACTGGATCGCGCAAACGGCGGGTTCTTATGACACCCGTTATTGGCTGGGCAAAGTACTGGCGCCTAAGAAAGCACGCGTCAAAGGCCAGTTTTACGCAGAAGATCAGTTCACCGGCGAGCTGTATTTTGAAGAGATTGCCCTTCCTCAGGGTGATTCAAATACGGCCTCAATGGAGAAAAGCATTCAGGATCAACTTGAAGATGCTGGCCTGAAAGATGTTCAGGTCTCTGTCAGAAAAGCTGATACCGGGGTGTAACTATCTGTAGCTAGATGAAAAGAACCGGAAACCACAAAGGGGTTTCCGGTTTGTTCGGATCGAATTCAAATCGAAAGTAACTGTGCTTCAGGCTTGAATTGGCCAACAGTCAGGCCAAACTGATCAGTGTGTCGAGCCAATTTGTTTCACGGAAAAATAGGGCTCGTTATCTGCCATCGTGACTTGAATTTGTGTGATGCTGCCATTGCGAATCGTTAAATTTGAATACCATTTAGGATTCTTCCAGTCGAGGCCAAGTACATCTGCAACAATGGCACGAATCACGCCGCCGTGCGTAATTATCAGGACATCGTGTTGCAGCTCGCTGACTATCCTGGTCCAACAGGCCGTCACCCGCCTATTGAAGTTTTCCAGTGATTCGGCATCAGGTAATCCTGAGCTGGCTGGGTTGTGCCAGAATTGCTCAAGTCGTTGCCACTCTTCGCTCACGCTGGTTATTTCCTCAAAAGGTGTACCGTCTAACTGACCAAAGTACATTTCTTTTAATGCCGGTTCGCAGACCAGAAGGTGTTCACCTGCCAGTAATTCAGCCAGCGATAAGCAGCGGCGCAAAGGAGAGCTGATAACGGTTTTATAGTGAATATCAGCGTTGGCAAGCGAGTTACAGATAGCCTGATTGGTCTCGGGGCTGACCTCTACATCGGTTGAGCCGTACAAAGCGGAGGCACCATTAACTTTTCCGTGGCGGACTAATGTGACGGTGAAGGTTTTCACCTGGCGATCCCTTTTAATTGGAGTGGTAAACCGGCTGTCACTAGAGTCACCTCATCGGCAATGGCGGCGAACTGCTGATTCATGCGGCCGGCGTTGTCGACAAAATAGCGACTCACTTCGCCGAGCGGCACCACCCCCATGCCAACTTCGTTCGAGACAAAGATCAATCGGGCCTGGCTGTTTTTCGCTGCCTGTACCAGCTCGGTAATACGTGCTTCCAGCGCTTCATTGCTGCAAGCCTCTCCCAGTGCATAAATAACGTTATTCAGCCAGAGAGTTAAACACTCAACCAACACCACATCGTTCGCGGTAAACTGAGTTAACAGGTTTGCCAGTTCCAAAGCACATTCGTGTTCAGCCCAGTTATCCCCACGTTGCTGCTGATGGTGTTTGATCCGCATGCGCATTTCATCATCAAATGGTGTAGCAGTGGCGATATAATGCAGCCTCTTACCCTGTGTGACGTTTTCTTTGGCCTGCTGCTCGGCAAAGCGTGACTTGCCGGATCGTGCACCACCAAGTATCAGGCTCAATGTCGTTTGAATCGTCATTTTATCCTCACTGGTTGTGAACTGAGGCGATAAGGATCAGGTAGATCAAAATTTCCATGAGTTGCTGAGCCGCGCCCAGACAATCACCGGTAAATCCGCCAAGCCGCGCATTCAACCAGGCTTTGAAACCACTCCGAAACAGAACAGCCGCCACTATCAGCACCAGTGACAGTTCGGGCACCAGTAACAGGCAGACGAGGGTGCCGGTCGCCACTAAAAAGAGTAACTCAGGGACGGTCTGGGCATTGGCCAGAGGTTTGCTCTTGCTGGTACTGGAGTCGCTGACATAGTGCATGTCGAAAATCAGTGAGGCCGCGACTGTGCGGCTGAGTGTGTAGGCGACAATCAGAAGCAGTGCCAGTTCAGTATGCTCAGCCAGATAGCTGAGCATGATAAATTTACCCACCAAGGCCATGATCAGGGTGGCAGCACCGTAAGTGCCGATCCGACTGTCTTTCATTATGACCAGACGGCGCTCTGTCGTCAGGCCACCGCCAATGCCGTCAGCCATGTCAGTCAGGCCATCTTCATGAAATGCCCCGGTCAGCAGCAGGCTGAACACCATAGTGATAAAGACGGCGAACTGTGGTGGCAACCAGGCTGCTGTTATACTGTAAGCAATGGCACACAATGCCCCCAGTACAAGCCCAACCAGCGCAAAGTAACGCCCGGCCCGATTCATACGTTCGTCGGAATAAGGGGTTGACGCTGGAATGGGTAGGCGGCTGAAAAAAGACACCGCCAGACAAAACAACTGATACTGATAACGAAGGTTGAACATTTACACCGTGACCCCGGCATCGGCGAAGCTGGCCATGTTGTTGTAAAATTCAGCACTGGCACGAAGCAGGGGGTAGGCCAGTGCCGCACCAGTTCCTTCACCCAGGCGTAAGCCTAAATCCAGCATAGGCTGAGCTTCGAGAAGAGCTAACACTTTTTGATGCCCTTGCTCTTCAGAACGGTGCGCAAAAATCATCACATCACGAGCTTCCGGCTTGAGCAATGTGGCAATATAAGCCGCGATCGAAACGATAAAGCCATCCACCAGAACAGGCACGCGTTGGTCACTCGCGGCCAGAAACGCGCCGACCATCTGAACGATTTCAAAGCCACCCAGCTCTGCGAGTGCACGTAATGGACCTGGTTCACCGCTTTCACTGTATCTGGCAACACCCTGACGAATCAGACTGATCTTGTTACCCAGCTGCGCATCGCTGATCCCTGTGCCTTTACCGACGCAATAGGCCGCGTCAGTAATACTGAGCGCCGACAGCAGGGCGGAAGAACTGCTGGTATTGGCAATGCCCATTTCTCCGAACATCAGCAGATTACAGCCAGCTTCGATAGTCTGTTTGGCAATTGAACCGCCTAATTCCAACCCCTCGGCAACTTGCTGCTGGCTCATGGCGGCTTTCTGGGCAAGGTTATGTGTTCCGGCACCCAGTCGCTGTACGATGAAATCAGGGTTATCGGTTTCAACCGGTAGCATAATGCCACAATCAATGACTTTCAGGTCAATGTTGTTAATGCGGCAGAACTGATTGATAGCTGCACCGCCAGCGAGGAAATTGAGCACCATTTGCTGGGTTACTTCGCTGGGGGCAATACTGACGCCTTCTTTGGCAATACCATGATCACCAGCGAACAGCAGCATGGTGGGTTGAGTTAAGGTAATTTGGGAAACCGCCTCTTTCTGTCCCTGACTTTGCAATAAAGCAAGCTGGTGGGCTGTGGTTTCGAGTTGCCCCAACGCGCCCAGAGGCTTGGTTTTGTTATCTATGCGTTCCTGAATGGCTGATGCGTGGCGAGTGTCTAACATGATTTCTAACGCTCCGGTTAAGTGTTTCCATAATCACTGTATTGCAGTTTACTCGCCAGAGGGGACACTATCCAGTGAAAGCAAAGTGTTTGATATTGTTACTTCAAAATGACAGGAAGAGAGAATGGAATTTGCAGGAGAGCTCAAATTTTTTCGGGACGGTACTTCTCTCATAAGCAGACACTGCATTGTCAGTCATTCACATCACAGGCCAGATAATACCTGGCCTGTGATTAACTCCATTACGCCTTGAGCTGAACTTCCAGTTTCGCCAGCATGAGCTGGGCGGTCTGCAGTGCTCCTTCCACCCATCCCTGACTGTGGGAGTAAGCTTCGCCACAGATATAGAGGTGGGTATTTGCTAATGGCTGGACGATGTTATTGGCCACATCATCACTTTGCACACCAATATTCCAGCTGTTCCAACCGCCGCCAAAAGGGTCATCACCCCAGTCACGAAATGCAGCCTGAAGCGGCAGCGTTGGAGTGACTTCCGCGGCAGACACATCATGCATCAGGTTAACCTGGCGGGTGACTTCCGTCATCATAGATTCAGGCGCCTGATGCGCTTCCCATTGCGGATCGACATTTTGCTGTTTCAACAGACGTCCGGTAAATGCCTTGTGTTCTGGTAAGGGTAGGACTTCCAGCTGTTGTTTCCATGCCAGGCCACGTTTTTGTCTGTAGCCATCCCAGAACCCTACGTTGACACCGTCATCGTAACTGGCCATCAGAATTGCCGGGCCTTGTAACGCAGGTGCCCCCTCGTTGGTTGGCCAGTAATAGGTTTGCCTGACAGGCATGTCAGTCACGCTGCGTCCTTCCCTGATGCCGGATTGATCAACCCACCAGGGGGACGCGTAAGTGGTAAACAATTTAAACAACGGCCTTGGTGTGACAGTACCAGTTAAAGCTTTCACTTCTGGTTGTTGTAAAACAGGACAATTTTGCTCCAGCAAATCGATGGAACGCCGTGGCATCGCAAGCACGATATGCGTGGCTGTACACTGGATATCATTGTACGCTGTGATCGCTAATTCACTGGTGAAATTGAGGCTAAATACACCGTTAACCTGTTCAAAACTATTCAGTTTGTGGCCGAGTAACAGCTCGCCACCAATCGCCTGAAGTTCTCCGGCCAGCGCTAATGGTACTGACTGGAAGCCCTGTTTAAATCCGAGGTATTCGACGCCATCACCGAAATCGGTCAGAAACCAAGGAATGGCATCGGCGGCATTCCAGTTCGACAAGGTAGAATTGTAGCCACCGGCATCGCGGCAGTAGCTGTAGTCTTCGCTACTCATGACAACTTGCAGAACATTCCAAAAGCCCTGTTCGTACAGCATTTTGCCATTGAATTCAGTGTTCATTGCCATTTCACGGCGCTGTTGTTCAGTGAGATCAATGGCGGTAATGCCGGGAACGATTTTATCGAATGCCTCAATAACCAAAGCGCCGGGTGTTTTGCCGAAAGCGTCAGGACTGTAGTTGTATGGCACAGCATGCGGATTATCTTGATAATCACTGAGCCGGAGCCGTACATCGCGTAAATAGGCGATATTGGCCGGCGTATCGACCGGGAAATGGTAGGTTTCTATTGGATCTGGCAGTGAAGCAAATTGGTTGATCTCATCCAGTAATGCGTGGACGAGTGGTTGTCGTGTTGCATCCAGAATACGCATGCCACCCAGCTCTGCGACCATGTTATTGACATCTGGCGCCTTGACAGATAATAAACGGCCACCGACGCGATCGCTGCCTTCAAAAACAGCAATGCGCTTACCGGGGAAATTCTTTTTTAACTGCCAGGCGCTGTAAACGCCCGATACGCCAGCACCAATAATGGCAACATCATAATGTTCACTCATATTACTTTTCCTTGTAGATAGAATGTGGTGGATCAGGCTAATGTGTTGACATGATCCGGGTTGATTTCATCAAGAAGCTGCTTGTGGAAATAATTCAGGGGTGGACGTCGATACGCTGGTGACGTTTTTATCGCACCTCCGCTTTGTTGCACTGCGGCTGGATCGCGTTCAGTTCGGATGTCCAGCACGTAAGGTTTGTTTTCATTCAGCACGTAGTGAATCGCTTGTTGTAAAGCGGCATTCAGATCAGTGGATTTTTCTACCACTTGCCCCTGAATGTCCGCACCCATTGCATTGGCAATCTGATGGAAATTGAGCTGAGGATGCTGCAGCGACAGATAATCAACGTCGTAGTTGTGGTAACTGGTTGGGTCGGTAGGGTCGGGTTCTACCGGCTTTTTCTTTGGCTCCCAGCCATAAGAGCCAATCACCTCTTCGAGGCCATTTTGCAAGGTATGGTATTCCCGGTTATTGGTGATGATGTACAACACGGCGAGCTGATATTTGGCGGCACTCCACCACACTTGCGGGTAGAACAGGGACGAACCATCACCGACCGCATTGATTACCAGTTTGGGTGTGACCCCCTGAATTGCGGTGGGCTGAATTTTAATTCCCAGCGAAGCGGGCATTGACCAGCCGAGTGAGCCGCCGGATACGCAGTAGTAGCTTACCGGCTTGCTCATTTCCTGATTAAGCGGCATCAGGTACTGAAAGCTTGGACTGTCAGACACGGCCTCATGCACATAGACAAACTCGTTCGCCAGCCCTTGTTGTGTAATGGCCTGAGATAAATAGTGCGGGATCAGTGCCGGGTTAATGGTGCCTGAAGCGTCTTGCTCGGCCTGGAGTAAATACGCATCCCAGTCACTGCGGCGTTGTTCGCTGAGTTTGCTTAATAACTGATTGCGGGCGTCCCTTTCGCGCTGAATGTCATCGGAAACCGGCAACTCGGCCATGACTTGGTTCAGTTTTTCCAGACTGGCTCTGATCCCACCCAGCACGGCATGGCTGCCATAGTAGTTTTTACCTATGTCCCAAGTGTTATTCGACAGGTATAAAATATCTACGGATTCCGGGATTAAGGGGCCATCAGCATAATTAAACACAGTAACCTGAGCCTGATTACTGTAGCCCACCAGAAAAGCCACATCATGTTGCTGATAGATGGCTTGCAGCATGGCCTGATTACCCGGCAGCTCTCCTTGCCAGTGATAATCATCGTTCGGGAAGTTCGCCAAACTACTGAAGGTTTGCAACGCCACAGGTGCACCAACGGTTTGCGCTAATACCTGCAACTGTTCCGAGGCGTTGTCGTACCCGACACCATCACCGGCAATGATGATAGGGTTTTTGGCCTGTGCAAAGCGCTCAGCCAAACGACTGATTTCATCCGGATCACCGGCGAAATTGGTCGGAATACGAGTAATACCCGGCAGCTTTTCAGGCAGGCTTGGCAAGGGTTTTGCCATCATGAATTCCCAGGGAATAGATATGAAGACCGGGCCACAAGCCGGGGCTTTGGCTTCTTTGAAGGCCCTTTGCAGCACCAGTGGGAATTCGTAAGGTGTGCGCAGTTCGTGCGACCACTTACAATACTGACTGGCTAGCTCTTTGATATTGGATGAAAGCAGGGGTTCTTGTGTGACCAGCTCGTTTTGTTGCTGGCAGCAAAGAATAACCAGTGGTGTATGAGAGCGATAAGCGTTGAACAGGTTGCCAATACCGTGGGCGATACCCGGGGTGATGTGAACCACCAGTACCCCGGGTTCACCTGTCATGCGTGCAGCGCCCATAGCTGCACCCATAGCAATGTTTTCGTGTAAACATTCGACATATTCGACATTATTTTCGGCGTAGGAGGTGCCGTCGATAATGGGGATTTCATTGGTGCCAGGAACGCCAAAAATTTGGCGGATGTTGAGTTGATTGAGCGCATCGTATAAATAATCGCGCATGACGCGCGGTGGCATGTCAGACATGACTTATCCTTGTTGATGATAAAGGGTACAGCTCTCTCCCTGTTAATGTGATGTAAACAAAAAGTTACTTTTTGGTATTTTCGACATTAGTTCAGGGTTTAGTGTTCTTCAAACTTATTTGGTTAAGTTTTTAGCTGTTTCTGAATGATTTTTAAATGACATTAATGTCATTAAAATATTTACTCAAGGTTAAAGCTTTAAGAAAAAAGGGATTTGGTGGATTAGTGTGTCAAAGGTAATCGATGGGTTTGATTTTACTGATTAGTCGTTCAATAATGCAGGGGGCAAGGTTGTTAACATCGCTTCGCGCCTTGATGTTCCAATACTCATCATAATTCAGTGCTGTGTTATCATTTTAATATTATAAACGTCAGCATCCTATCTCGCTGTAGGGGTTGAGTTTGTCTTCAGTTTTACCTCTCCACCTGAAGGCTGCATCGTATTATCAGTTATTACGGTTTGGGTTTTATCCTCTTTGAAAGAAAGCCAATCGGTCGATAATAAATAATACGTTAAAGCATTGTTATCTCCTGTTTTTTTATTGGTATTGTTACAGTTTTTGGGCCGTTTTTCATATATCAGTTTCTGGAGTATAAACTCAGTTATTTATTGAACTTTTTAGGAGAAAGATTAAGTAATGGTAATGTTTTATTTTTAAGGGATTTTTTGGAAAGGATGTAAATTAACTATGTTGGCAAGGTAGGTTAATAAATATAAATCAGTTTTGCAGAAGAATTCCTCTTATTTCAATAACTGTTGAGTCGTGAATGTTAATGCCACATTGAGAGGTATTAACATTTGAGTATTGAAAATTGTGATTCACAGGCGGCTTTTTTCAAGCCGCCTGTTTTTTCAATGAAAGGATTTGTCGCGAAGGCCACTCATCCAGCTTTTGGAAGTCAAAGACAGTGTTCTTGTGTGTTCTATCGCTGAATAAACGGTTTCAGCATACTTTATTGCTGATTTCCTGTTTCCTGGGGAGTTCTTCTACAGGCGGTTCAGGTTGCGTTAGTGAAGCAATCACAGAAGTGGCGCATCGTGATCCATGTCCAACAATTAGATCCAGAGCGCTGGTAAATAAGAAGTTGCCGTTAGTGATTTCACCCAAGGCAAAAATGTTGGCATGTGCGAATCCTCTGTTATCAAGAACCTGATAGGTTTTATTAAGTATTTGTAACCCGCCATGGGGATGGCTGGCGGCAAGTCCAGAGTTAAAAAGGTGATGTAATAGCGGGGAGTCTGCCTGAGTCAGATCCCGTGCGTTCCCGGTTGCATACACAATGGCATCAGCCTGTGGATTAGTCGCGACGCCAACCTGATAGCTTAATTGCCCGGACTTGACAGCGTTCAACAATTTTATTGCATTCTCTTTCGGAATAGATACCCGTAGTGCCATGGCATTAGACCAGCTATCAGTGAAGAAACGCTGTTTATCTTCCTCGATCAGTTTGCGCCAGATAATATCTAATGCAGCATTGGCGCTGTAAAGAATCGCTTGCCAGCCTCTTGGCCCGTTGGCGAGTTCAATTTCTGTGCTGAGAAAGTGGTGAAAATTGGCCACTGGTGGTGTAGGGAACTGCAGCGATTCCAGTGTATCTTCATTATGTTTTCGGTAGTGGTTGAGTTCTTGCTGGAATAACCGAGCTAAATCAGCAAGCGTTAATGTTCCGAAGTTCTGCTCAATATATCCCGGGGATAAAAATCGATTTCGATACGACCTTTGCGTTCCCCGCACACTTGGGAAAAAACCACCTCGTGATCGGAACTGGATCTTTCCTTTATGGCCGCGTTCAAGTAGTCCAATGGCGACGTCGATAGCGCTGAGCCGGGCGCCGACGATGACAACGTCGTCATTAAGGTCAATGGCACGGGTCACTGAACGCACGGGATACGGGCTTGTAAAGACTTTCGCTGAGTGCTGTTCATGCCCCATGATTTTATTATGTGTGCCGCAAGCAAGAATCACAGCATCACTGTTTAATTGATGTCCGCACTCTGTGGAAATGCTATATCCGGTAGAGTCGGAACAAACCTCAATGGAGGAAACGGCTGCTGCAACTGTCAAAATGAAGATGTTTTTTTCGGCCGCTTGCCGGATAACCCGGTAAAACCGATCTTGCATATAGCGGCCAAATAACGCTCTGGGAGCATAGCTGGATGATTCAATGGTGAAATCTGGATAATCCGGTTGCCATTTTGACTCGTGCGCTTTGAGCCAGTGCATGAAGTCACCGGGTAGATCGGGCAGTCCGGAAATCACACCTGCCTGTGTATTAAGAAGGTTGGAATGACTATCCTCTGTATAAGCATTACCCACACCCCAGACACTTTTTTTCTCGACGACAAAAATCACAACATCCTGATTGGGTTGACAGTTCCAGTGACGAGTAAAAGCATCAAGAAAGGCCAGTGATGACGCTCCGCCGCCGACAAGGGTTAAGGTGATTCGTTTCATCATTCTATTCCTCACATGCATCAGTGGAAGTAAAAAGTAAGCTTCGTAACCCCAGCCCCAGCGCTAAAACAGCAACCGAGAAAAGCAAGGCCGAATCGGTATCAAAGAACTGACTGATAAGGCCAGCCCAGAACGAACCGGTTGCCTGAGCCAGATACATGACAATCAGGTATATCGCGATAACACGCGAGAGGATTTGCCGTGGAAAAGAAGATTGAATCTCACCATTGAGTAAGGTGACTGTCATGCTCCAACTCAGCCCAAAAACCATGAGAGCAGCGAAAATGACAGTCAGATTACTGCTTAGCCAGATGGTGGCAATCGACGAGATCATCAGGCTATAACACAACCAGTAACCCTGGTGATTGTGGCGAAGTTTCAGCACAGCCGGTAATACAATAACCGTTAACAGTGCACCCAGACCTGTGGCTCCCATTAAGGTGCCTTGTCCGGCCGTGCTCTGGTTTAAGTGATACTTGGCGATATAAGGCATCATTGACCAGATCACACTGCCAGCAAAGAACAAAACACAGGCATCGAATGTGCAGCGGCGAAACAGTCCGGAGACAGAAATTTGTTGCCACGCATTACGTATGGATACAAAAGCTGGCTGGTCGGTACTGGTTGTCCGTTCGTTGTAAAACCCCCGGAAAAAATAGGCTGAAACGGCAAGCAGCATAGCCGCCGTGACTAAGTAAACCTGATAGTAAGCCAGTACAAGCAGCAATGTTCCTGCAACGGCAGGGCCGACAGCACGGGCAATATTGAAACCCAGATTGTTGAGGACAGCCGCATGTCTGATCTGGTCGCCGGGCACGGTCAGCGCAATGCCTGCCTGTGCAACGGGCATGCGGAAGACGGTTGCGACAGAGAATGCAGCTGTAACCCCAACCAGCAATGCCGGGGAAAGCAGCCCCTGCCAGGTTGCGGCTGCTAGGGTTAACGAAACCAGTCCAAGGCTGAGCTGAGCGACAGTCAGAACCAGAGGTTTGCTGAATCTGTCACCAATCTGACCCGCCAGAATGCCAAACAACAAGAAGGGTAAGGTTGCTGCGACCTGTACCAGCGAGTTGACGGCAGGGGAGGTCGACAAATGCGTTAAAGCGATTGAAGACGTTGTATTCTGAATCCAAATTGCGCCGTTACTCATGATGTTCGCCAGCCAGAAATGGCGGTACTTCGGATTTCTTGCCACAGCAATTAACTCTGCATGCATGATGTCACCTCCTCAGTTTCTGCAGACCAGATGAATTCGCTGGCAGCCCATTGCGCAATGTCGCGGAAAATTTTTTCCATATGTGCTTCGCTATCAGCTTTGACAATCACGTGAATCAGAGCATCGTTTGACATAGTCATGGCATTGTAGTGTTGTCCGGAAACTGCTCTGGATTGAAATCTGACGATTCCCTCATGTCTGAAGGGGGGATTTCCGGAACAGATCAAACGGCCTGTCTGTGGCGGAAGCTGGAATCGGCCTCCGAGCTGCCCCGGAGCCATGGCTTGCGGGCAAAGTGACTCTGAGTGGAATTCGGCATGCAAATAGGCTTCAACGACATTCACGCCGTAAGCCAGTTCAACTTCAGTGACAAGATCGTTACCTCCTAGCCGGCAGGCAATCTCACACAGGGTGATGTGCTGATTGTTTCCCACGAAGCATTCAATATGGAATAGGGAGTGCTCAGGAGTTGGGAAGACATGTTCGAGTAAATATCTGCTGAATTCAGTCAAAGGGCGATAAAGAGGGTTTGATTCAGACAGAGTGTACGAGCCGAGGCTTTGTCCACCAACGAAATCCATACAGTTCCCCACATATTTGGCAGGGCTGCATACAGACATTTTTCCGTTTACTACCAGACCGTCGACGTGAAAGACTTCCCCTTCAATGAAGGGTTCAATGATCATATCCGTAGGGTCAATTTCAGTACCGATTTCAGCCCAATGTTCGCAAGAGGTGACTTTGAGCGTTTGCTGGGAGCCGCGGCCAGATTTCGGCTTTATCACGACCGGGTAAGGTAACGACTGCCAATTGGCAACCTGATTGGCATCCTGTGGCATTGCGGAGACCACGCCATAACGGGCGGCGTGCTGTTTCATCAGGATTTTATCTCTGAACAGTATGGCTTGGTCAAAACGCTGTCCGGGAATATCAAGAATTTCGCGGATGTGTGCTGCTCTGAGTATGTCTCCTTCGGATAAGACGATGACAGTTTCAATAACAGGCAGCACCCCATTATCGGTTAATTGCTGTAAAAGCGCAGTCGCTGGATGGGAAAAATAGTGATCCAATTCGATGATCACACCAAATTGAGATGTCAGTTCACTTCTGTTTTCTGCAGATAACTGTTCTGTGATTAAGATGCTGTCACCCTTAAAATACGTTTCCCGGATGCGGCGCTGAATAGACAATATAAATTTTTTACTGGATAAAATGAGAGCAGACATAACAATCCTCTGTTGTATCACCTGTTTGTTGATTTAATTGTTTTCATTTATAGCAATCAAATAGATTCAATAACCAATAAATAATATTTCTGTGGTTCATCAATCTGTATGCTCAGCAGGGATACTTGCTCATTCAACGCTGAAATGGAATCACTGCGGTACTTATATATGCAACCGTGTGATCATGATCAGCTTACATGAAAGGTTGACCGTGTTTATTGGTGGATTGGTGTCTCTGAACTGATGATTTTGCTCTTTCTCAATGGTGGGGTTATTTACTCCCTGGACTAACAGGTTACAGTGTGAGCGAGCAAATAATTGCTGTTAAGGCCAATGTAAAAGTGGGTTGACAGAGTGATTACCATTAATCATAGGCATATGTGCCACTACTGATTTTCTACGTGTAGGTCATTGATGATTCATGATATTTTATTCATAACAAAATAGAGAATGGATAAAGTGAAGTGAGAGTGTCATGGTAGCATCGATTCTGCTGGCAGGAATTATTCAGAGTATTGTGCTCGGCGTTTATTTAGCAATGAAAAGTAAAGAGCAGCATGTGTTTTGGTTGCTGGCGGGCATCCATTTTTGCTTTGCGCTGGATCTTTCTCTAAACCTTGCCTGGCATCAAGTCTGGTTGACATCCCGCATGAATATGATGTGGCCGCTGCTCTATCCGGTGCTGTTTTTCCTTTTTATTCGTCTGTGTTTAACCCAAAGACCGCTCACTCGCCGGGATACGGTGCATTTGTTACCGCTAGCTGCGCTTAGCTTGTTATGTGCGGACTTGCTTTTTGCGCCAGGTGAGACTGTGCTCACGGCTAGGCATCATTTCTCTGGCATCCTGCTGATTGTTTTCTACCTGGGCTATTGCCTGGCAAGTATCCGGTTTGTGTGGCGTTATCAGTCACGGCAACCACTGTTTCAGGCTAAGCTATCCAACGCAAATTTGCTTGTGTTGTGGGGGATATGTGCCAGTCTGATTTTGGCTCTGGTCATGGTGATACCACAGGTTATATTGGATACGCATTTGCCTTTACCTTATCTGACAGTGTCTTTGCTTCTGTTCGTCATTACCTGTTGCCTGCTTATCCAACCAAAGCTGATGAATTTTGACGTGATGGTGGAATTGCCTGACGAGGAAGCGGATAGCCAACCTGATGGTGTAATGGCGGCCCTGAGTCAGACGGTCCTGATGCTGATGGATGAAAAACACTACTATCTGAAGCCGGAGATAAGTCTGTCGTCGTTGGCCGGGGAAATGGGTGTGAAACCTTATTTGCTGACACAGGTGTTGAATCAGACAATGGGGATCAAGTTCTATGATCTGGTCAACCAGCGACGTATTACACATGTTTGTGCACTGATGGAAAAACGCCCTTCAAGCGCAGTGCTGGAACTGGCATTTGAATCTGGTTTTAACTCGAAATCTACATTTAACGCGGCATTTAGAAAATATCAGCAGTGTACGCCATCGCAGTACAGGACTCGGCTTAAAGGTGCGAATTAGCCAATTCGGACGTCTGATTCCCGTATCCGGACGCTTTATTCTCCAATCTTCTTATTCTGGAGGTCCAGAAAAAGGAGAAAGTCATGATGTTAAAACTACTTTGCAAGACAGGCTTTATCACGATGTTAGCAGGGCTGACGGGTTGTAATTCAGACGATAATGACAGTAAAAATACGGCGTATACTCATGTTTATCCTGCGCCAGATGGTCCTTATCGGGTCGGGGTGGCAGCCTTTGATGTGTTGGATGCCGGATTGGATAGTATGAGCCCGATCCCGAATCAAACGCGTCGCCTGCCCATCAAAGTGTATTACCCAACGAAACAAGAAAACGGAACATATCAATCTTACTTCGATAGATGGGGCCATCAGGTCGGCTACCTTGACCGGGTACGGCCGAAAGACGTGCCTGTTCATCCCAACCAATTTAAATTGGACGAACTCGCTTCCTGGTCGCAAGCTAATGTTGCGATTGCACCGGCGGCATCGGGAAGTGGCTGGCCGATACTCTTCTATTCTCATGGCGCGTTTTTATTTGAGGTTGATAACACTGAGCTTTTGGAAGATCTCGCCAGTCGTGGTTATGTTGTTGTATCCATTAATCATACCTACATTTCGGGAGTCGCCAGTTTTCAGGATGGCAGCTCAGAGGGCACTTATTTGCCCTCTGATGCTAAAGACGTGGGAACGGATAAAGGCTTTGCGTATTTTGATCAGGTTGTTGCACCGCAGATTACACATGACGTTATCTCTGTCTATCAGTGGTTGTCCAGACATACTGAACGGTTTGATGATCAGTTGGATGAAAGCCGTATCGGGACTCTGGGTTACAGTCTGGGCGGATCGGCTGCCATGAACAGCTGCGCCGAAATGCCGGACTGTGTGGCCAGTGTCAACATGGATGGTCTGCTGCTGGGGGATGTTCGTACACAGCCACTCAATAAACCTTTATTGCTGTTGCAAACCCCAAAACAAGTGCTTGCTCAGGCGTTTGAAGACAATGGACATGAGACATACCTGCTGACTGTCGCCAATACGAATCACCGGGATTTTATGGATCAAAACCGCTGGGTGGTTGGCTATCGATCAGGAATTGAGGGCGATCTGATGCACGCGATTGTGAAACAAAGTGTGGGGACTTTCTTTGACCGTTATCTGAATGATACCGAGATTGAATGGCCGGAGTCTGATGCTGTAACGATTCAAGTAAAATAAGCACGGAAGTCAGTGGTGTTATAAAAGAAGCCACATCAGAACCGCTCACCGTTGGGCGGTTTCTGATGGTATTCACTTCCGGTCGTGCGCCGGAGAGACACGTTCAGGGGCATCTACTCTGTGCAGACAGAACTGGCATTGAGTGAAACTTTACATGTGTTGTGCTGAGGCTGATGCCAGTAACGATTGTCAAAAGCAGCGTTGCAGCCGGCATCTTCCATCAATGCCACATCACCGTCGCACAACAACATCACGGCATGATCGCCCTGAATGTCTAATATCATCTGATACTCGTTGAGTTTAGCCAGTTTGTCGGGTGCGGAAGACATGGCGTTTGCGATGATTTGTTCATCCGCCAGATTGTTTATCTCGCCAAACTTAATTTCTCCATCTACTGCTTGCGCGACATCTTTTAGGATTGACGCCAGGTCGTACATTGCTTCGTCGGAATACTCTGCCTGAGCGGAACATGACGTTATTGCCATCAACAAAGCGAGCTTGATTAACAGTTTCATAATTTTTCCCATGCGGTTAATACACCGTTTTCACATTGGCCAGTATCAAGGTTCCAGTCCTTAAAGAAGTCTGTGGGCCTATTTTCAAAAACAGCCTCAGCCGTTTTCTCCCAAAACAATTGGATGGTCGACACGGCCCGCTCAAATACCTCGTCATAGTGTTGGATGCCATGCGGGGTTTGTAATTCTGCGATGAATTCACGATTTACTTCTTCTGAAAGCGGGTAAGTCAGGCCTTGCGAAGAGGCAACATGTCGAGCCCAGGCAAAAAGTTTGTGGGATTCTTCTGCGTTATTAACCACGAATTGAAAACCGTGATGCCAGCGGTTAATGTCTGGCGGACACTCTTGAGCGTAGTGAGGGTAAACCGCGACCAGGGCAGTCTGCCAGACATCATGAATGATCAGATCGATGGAATCTTCATTGCTATCATCCACGCAGCTACCAATATTTTCTTTCACTCGGTCTGCGAGGCCAATGTTCCCTAAATTCATGACTTTATACCAAATATAAGTATCCTGATGCATTTCGCATATCCGGTGATCTTTGGCGTTCTCACTGTAAGGGCCAACCTTCAGCTCAACAACCGGGTGGATGGTGATATCCGCAGCGACATGAGCAACAAATCCACATAACCAAGCAAATGCTTTTTCTTGGTTGCGCTCGTCCAGTCTTTTGGTGAGATCAATCAGGGTAGCAATGAATTTACCTACCTTGTTGTAGTGCATCTCATCTGCCCATTTATTTTGAGCATGATTTCCGACTGCAAGGTAGGGGTAATCTGGGCTGACACACCCAAATTCTAAAAACGCTTTGTATTGAGACAGCGTTTTCTTCACGTGTTTCGGAACGTTCAGCTTTCTGAGCGCAGTATTCTCAGAGGCTTTATTGACTGCTGATATATGAGCAAATGCACCAGGCATAATCTTCTCCATTCATATGGCTGGAGAGATTGTAGACGGTGTGAATGAATAATTATGCGATCTATTTCCTATAATGACAGTATTTTTATGTCACGATCATCGTCAGAATGCCGTTTTTCTTAATGCCAAAGCGATAACACCGCGAACCACACCTTTTTTAAATGCGCGCTTCTGTTTATTCTGCTTCTTTCTATGTTTTGATTTACGTATATTGTGCGTCAACTAACCAGTTTGCTGCTTTTATCAGTGATGTGAGATGTTTTTCAATTGGGTCAGTGATTTGCAGCGATTAAGCCAGGTCACTGAGGTGAGCTTCCCTGGCGCAAAGCAAGGAGAGAAGAGAAAGTGTTGGGTATTGAAAATGTATGGCTGTTTGTTGTCTCCGGCTTGTTACTGAATCTGATTCCCGGACCTGATTCGTTGCTTATTGCAGGGCGCGCCGCGACACAGGGATTTAAAGCGGGCTCTGCAGCTGCGCTCGGGATTGGTTCCGGGACGCTGATCCACATTATCGCCGCCGCCCTGGGTTTGTCGGCTGTGCTGGCCACCTCTGCGACCGCGTTTACTGTGGTTAAGGTGCTGGGTGGGGCATACCTTATTTATATGGCAATCAGTATGTTCAGAAGCAGCAGTGCGGCCGGCAACACTGAGGTAATGCAAAAGCCACAGGCATCGCTAAAGCGAATTTACTATCAGGGATTCATCACCAACCTGTTTAACCCCAAAATTGCTGTTTTCTTTCTGGCATTTATGCCGCAGTTCATCTCTGCATCCAGCGACAATAAGGCATTGGCATTTATTGTGCTGGGACTAATTTTTAACGTGAACGGCATGTTATGGTGCCATCTGATTGCCTGGGCATCGTCTTCACTCAGCAATAAATTGTCCGTTAGCATCACGACTAAGAAATGGCTGTCCAGAGTCACCGCTAGCTTATTTGGTGTGTTTGGGATCAGGTTGTTGCTCACTTCACAAAGCTAACCGGTATGAAGCAGAGAAGCCTGAAGAATCTTTCTGAGGGTTATAAACAATAAAGCGAGGCCATAAGCCTCGCTTCGTTTTACTTCGTCATCAGGATTGATCAATCCTCAATATAGTTCTCAATGCCAGGGCAAGAACAGATCAGGTTACGGTCACCGAAGACGTTATCGACACGGTTGACAGTTGGCCAGTATTTGGCGCCTTTACTGTGTGCGGATGGGTAGCAAGCCAGCTCGCGGCTGTAAGCGTGGGTCCATTCCGCATCCATCAGATCAACCTGAGTGTGCGGTGCATTGACCAGCGGGTTGTCTTCCAGCGTCCACTCACCAGCCTGAACACGGGCGATTTCCTGACGGATGGCAATCATGGCATCGCAGAAGCGGTCCAGCTCGGTCAGATCTTCCGACTCGGTCGGTTCAATCATCAGGGTGCCGGCGACTGGGAAAGACATGGTCGGCGCGTGGAAACCATAGTCCATCAAACGCTTCGCGACGTCTTCTTCCGAGATACCAGAGGCTTCTTTCAGCGGACGGATGTCGATAATGCATTCGTGTGCAATACGGCCTTGAGTACCGCGGTACAGCACAGGGTAGTGATCACGCAGGCGTTCCATCACGTAGTTAGCGTTCAGAATTGCCAGCTTAGTAGCCTGAGTCAGTCCTTCTGATCCCATCATCGCGATGTAGGCATATGAGATAGGCAGGATAGACGCTGAACCTAGCTCGGCAGCAGAAACGGCGTACTGAGCACCTTCGGTTGCTTTCACTGATTCAACGTGGCCTGGCAGGAATGGTGCCAGGTGTGATTTCACACCGATAGGTCCCATGCCCGGACCACCGCCGCCATGCGGGATACAGAAGGTTTTGTGCAGGTTCAGGTGAGAAACGTCCGAACCGATAAAGCCAGGGTTGGTCAGGCCAACCTGTGCGTTCATATTGGCACCGTCCAGATACACCTGACCGCCTGCGGCGTGAACCAGTTCGCACACTTCACGTACCGCTTCTTCGTACACACCGTGAGTAGACGGGTAGGTGATCATGATGCACGACAGATTGTCGCGGTGTTTTTCAATTTTCGCTTTCAGATCTTCGACATCGATGTTGCCGTTGGCATCACAGCCAACCACCACAACTTTCATCGACACCATGGCTGCAGAAGCCGGGTTAGTACCGTGCGCCGAACTTGGGATCAGACACACGTTACGGTGGCTGTCGCCATTGGCCGCGTGGTAGCGTTGAATGGCAATAAGACCGGCGTATTCACCCTGTGCGCCAGAGTTAGGCTGCAGGGAGAAGGCATCGTAGCCGGTGATTTCACACAGCATTTCAGACAGCTTGCTCGCCAGTTCCTGATAACCCTGAGTCTGATCGGCCGGTGAAAACGGGTGCAAGCCGCCAAATTCAGGCCAGGTAACAGGGATCATTTCTGCTGCGGCATTGAGCTTCATGGTGCAGCTGCCCAGCGGGATCATACCGTGGGTCAGAGAATAGTCTTTGTTTTCCAGTTTCTTCATGTAACGCATCATTTGCGTTTCACTGTGGTACTGGTTAAACACAGGGTGAGTCAGGAACTCTGTGGTGCGGCGACAGCTTTGCGGAATAGCGGCAAATTCGTCAGCGGCAATATCGTCAGTGAAAGCAGTGGCTTTCAGTGCCTGACCGGTGAAGATCTCCAGCAGTTCTTCGACGTCAGTGACTTTGGTGGTTTCATCCAGGCTGACACCCAGTTTGTCGCTGTATTGGCGCAGATTGATACCGGCAGCCAGTGCTTTCTTGTAGATAGCATCGGTTTGTTTGCCTGAGTTGATGGTCACAGTATCGAAGAAGGTATCGTTAACCAGTTCCAGACCAGCGTTACGCAGACCAGCAGCCAGAATTGCCGTCAGGTGATGAACGCGGCGACCGATTTTACGCAGACCTTCCGGGCCATGGTACAGCGCATAGAAGGCAGCCATATTGGCCAGCAGCGCCTGAGCGGTACAGATGTTAGAAGTCGCTTTTTCGCGGCGGATATGCTGCTCACGTGTCTGCATTGCCATCCGCAGCGCCTGATTGCCTTTGGCATCTTTTGAAACACCGATGACACGGCCTGGCATGGTACGTTTGTGCTGATCTTTGGTTGCCATGAAACCGGCATGCGGGCCACCAAAGCCCATTGGTACGCCGAAGCGTTGTGCACTGCCGATGACCACGTCAGCACCCATTTCGCCCGGCGCTTTCAGGATAGTCAGTGCCAGCAGATCAGAAGCAACCGCAACCAGTGTTTTCTTGGCGTGTGCTTTTTCAATGATGTCAGTCAGATCGGCAATAGCACCTGTTGTGCCCGGGTATTGAACCAGCGCACCGAATACGTCGTGGTTGTCCAGCTCTTCAGCTTTGCCGCGGATAATCTCAATACCTATGTATTCTGCACGGGTCACGACCACGTCGATGGTTTGCGGGTGCAGGTCGGTAGAGATGAAGAAGGCTTTGCTCTTGCTCTTGCTGGCACGCTGACACAGGGTCATGGCTTCTGCGGCTGCAGTGGCTTCGTCCAGCAGGGAGGCATTCGCCAGTTCCATACCGGTCAGATCCATGATCATCTGCTGGTAGTTCAGCAGTGATTCCAGACGGCCCTGAGAAATTTCTGGCTGATACGGTGTGTAAGCCGTATACCAGCCCGGATTTTCCAGCACGTTACGCAGAATGACATTCGGCGTTAAGGTGTTGTAGTAACCCTGACCGATGAAACTGCGGTTGATGACGTTCTTACGGGCAACAGTCTTCAGCGCAGACAGCATGTCTGCTTCGCTTTGCGGCTGATCCAGCTTCATCGCCTCTTTCAGACGGATGGAAGCCGGTACAGTTTCTTCAATCAACTTGTCGATGCTGTCGGCGCCAATGGTCTGCAGCATTTTTGTCTGCTGTGCGTCATTTGGGCCGTTGTGACGGGCAGCGAAAGCTTTATCGTCACTGAGTGCATGTAAAAGGTTCATGTCGGTCATGGTTCTTTCCTGAACAGTTACTACACATTGCCAGTGGATGTCTGGGCAATGGCGAGAATCATCTTGGGTTGGAAAAACGGCTTTCAAGTTGAAAGCCGTGGTGTTCCATTACTCTTCGATAGCTGCCTGATATTGGTCAGCATCGATCAGTTTGCTCAGTTCTTCAACGTCAGCAATCTTGATTTTAGCAATCCAGCCGCCTTCGAACGGTGCTTCATTGATCAGTTCCGGGCTGTCGCTCAGTTCTTCGTTGATCTCAACGATTTCACCTGTTACCGGGGCATAGATGTCAGAGGCCGCTTTCACAGATTCAACCAGAGAGAAAGACTCACCGGCTTCGGTGCTATCGCCAACGTCTGGCAGGTCTACGAAAACCACGTCACCCAGCAGGCCCTGAGCGTGGTCAGTGATACCCATGGTGATAGTACCGTCGCCGTTGTCGCGTACCCACTCGTGGCTTTCAGTAAACTTTAGGTTGCTCATTTAAATCTCCTCGCGCAATGTTTCTGCATCTTTGTTATTTGTGAGGGCAGGCGGGAATCGAAACTGCCTGCCGACCATTTTCTTTCATATTAAAATGAAGTTACTGGTACAGCGGGAAGCGGCTGCACAGTTTCTGTACCTGCTGCTTCACGCGTTGTTCTGTTTCGTTGTTATTGTCCGGACTGGCTGCCAGGCCATCCAGCACATCGCCGATCCACTCACCGATTTGCTTGAATTCGGCTTCGCCAAAGCCGCGGCTGGTTCCAGCCGGTGTACCGAGGCGGATACCTGATGTCACCATCGGCTTTTCAGGATCAAACGGGATACCGTTCTTATTACAGGTGATACCGGCACGTTCCAGCGCCTCTTCCACCTGATTACCTTTCAGGCCTTTCGGGCGCAGGTCAACCAGCATCAGATGGGTATCAGTGCCACCTGTGACAATGTCACAACCGCGTGCCTGCAGTGTCTCAGCCAACACTTTGGCATTGTTGATCACATTTTTGATGTACAGCTTGAATTCGGGTTCCAGCGCTTCACCCAGAGCAACAGCTTTACCGGCAATGACATGCATCAGCGGGCCGCCCTGAAGGCCTGGGAACACGGCAGAATTGATCTTCTTATTAATGTCTTCGTGGTTGGTCAGAATCATACCGCCACGAGGGCCACGCAGGGTTTTGTGCGTTGTTGTGGTGACAACATGTGCGTGCGGCAGGGGGGACGGGTGTTCACCGGCTGCAATCAAACCTGCGATGTGCGCCATATCTACCATCAGATAGGCTCCGACTTCATCGGCAATGGCGCGGAATTTCTCGAAATCCACCTGACGCGGAATTGCAGAACCGCCGGCAATGATCATTTTGGGTTTGTGCTCAAGTGCCAGCTCGCGCACCTGATCGTAATCAATATCGCAACTGCCCTGACGTACGCCGTACTGAACGGCGTTGAACCATTTGCCCGACAGGGCAGGGCGCGCACCGTGAGTCAGGTGGCCACCGGCATCCAGAGACATCCCCAGAATGGTATCGCCCGGCTGCAGCAGTGCCAGCATGACAGCGCCGTTTGCCTGTGCGCCCGAGTGCGGTTGAACGTTGACGTATTCACACTGGAAAAGCTGTCTGGCGCGCGCAATGGCAATACGCTCAACTTCATCAACATGCTCACAGCCACCGTAGTAACGGCGTCCTGCGTAGCCTTCGGCGTATTTGTTGGTCAGGCAGGTGCCCTGAGCTTGCATGACGGCTTTGGAGACGATGTTCTCAGAGGCAATCAGCTCAATTTGCTGATTCTGGCGGTTCAGCTCTGCGGCAATACCGGCATTCACTGCGCCATCAACCTCGGCAAGGTTGGTTGAGAAGAACATTTCCAAGTCGTGGTTTTGGTATGAAGCTTTCATTTCACGTTATCCTCAATTCGCGCTCTGAACCGGTTCGTGCTGTTCGGTATATCGGTACGCAGAGCGGTATATGTCGTTATGTCTCGTTGTTATCGCTTCCCTGGCTTAAGCGAAGCACAGAAGTGCATTTGCCTAACAAGTGCGTTACATACGTTTCTATTGATAACGGATCAAACCAGAATTTCCAATAGTGGATTATTGTTCATTTTAGTGGTCGCAATCTTACGCAAACGTTTGCTTCTTGTCATGTAAATTTCTATGATAGGGACCATCTTTTCGGTATTTATCTGGCAGAAATGTGTGTCAGCTCTAATTCTTTTTAGTGGCTGACACCAGTGGTAATGCACTCTAGTGGCCGATTGCGCTGCTTTTTACGTTGTCATTGTAATGATATCAGCGGTGGAAAATCTGAGTGTCTGTTATTGGGAAAAGCGTCAGACTTTACCTTGTGTTTCCTATTGGAAACTTTATTTCAAATATGTTGTATAGGTCATGGTTTTGTCTTTGACTGGCTTCCCACTTGTTAACGGCTTGTGTAAGAATGACTGAAAGACGTGCCTCGGAGGGCAAAATGAGTAGTGATGAACAGCAAGTGGATCCGTATCCATCACTGACTGTCGCCAGGGAACGGGAGTCAGAGAATATTGAACCGTTGCAGTTAGGCAAGCGGTTGAAAGACATACGTATGGCTCATGGTCTGACATTGGAAGAGGCCAGCAAGCGTACCGGTTTGGCGCGTTCAACCTTGTCTAAGATTGAGAATGAACAAATCTCGCCGACCTTCCAGGCGATGCAGAAATTGGCCACCGGATTACAGATAGATATTCCGCAATTGTTTGCGCCGCCCAAGCAGCTGGTTGCAACCGGGCGGAGAGATATTACTCGACAGGGCGAAGGCAAGCCACATCCCACTACGACCTATGAGCATGAATTGCTGGCGACCCAGTTACGCAATAAGAAAATGATGCCCTTTAAGTCGCGGGTTCGTGCTCGTCATTTTGACGATTATTCCGACTGGATCCGGCATGACGGCGAAGAGTTTTTACTTGTGCTGTCCGGCAAAATTACTTTTTTTTCTGAGTTCTATGAACCGGTACGCCTGAGTGAAGGTGATTCAGTGTACTACGATGCCACCATGGGGCACATGCTGGTTTCGGTCAGTGATGAAGACGCCCTTATTCTTTGGGTGACAGCGTCATAACCGTCGCGTTATCGCGGTAACAGACACAATGGCAGAGGGGGAAACACCGCCTCTGTCGCACTTTGAGAACGGCTAGGTTGAGAGATAAGAAACTTTATCTACTATTGGAAACAGAGATACAGTTTATCTGCCTGCTAGCAACATCTACACGTGACAGGTTAAGTCAATCTGCCACAGAAATTGATGCAACAGCCGCTGTGCGGTGAATGGAGTAAATATCAATGTCTCAGGATCTTCTTGTTACACCTTTGCATGCCCTTCACATTGAGATGGGTGCCAAAATGGTTCCGTTTGCAGGTTACGACATGCCAGTGCAATACGCGCTGGGCGTGCGTAAAGAGCATATCCATTGCCGTGAATCAGCCGGTTTGTTTGATGTTTCCCACATGGGTCAGCTGCGTTTACATGGCGAAAATGCGGCGAAAGCCCTGGAAACACTGGTCCCTGTCGACATCATCGATCTGCCGGATGGCAAGCAGCGTTATGCTTTCTTTACTAACGAAAACGGTGGCATTTTAGATGATCTGATGGTGACCAATTTCGGTGATCATTTGTTTGTTGTGGTCAATGCGGCGTGTAAAGATCAAGACATTGCACACATTCAGGCGCACCTTCCTGCTGATGTGACGCTGGAAATTATTGACGATCGTGCGTTGCTTGCTCTGCAAGGTCCGAAAGCGGCCGAGGTGCTGGCGCGTCTGAATCCTGCCGTCAGCGATATGCTGTTTATGGACGCCACTAAACTGGAACTGCTGGGCGCAGAATGCTATATCAGCCGTTCTGGATACACAGGTGAAGACGGTTACGAAATTTCCGTGCCGTCAGATAAGGCGGAAGAGCTGGCGCGTACATTGCTTGCCTACGGAGAAGTTGAGTGGATTGGTCTGGGTGCACGAGATTCACTGCGCCTTGAGTGTGGCCTGTGCCTGTATGGCCATGACATTGATACCACTACTACGCCGGTAGAAGCCAGCTTGTTATGGGGTATCAGTAAGCCTCGCCGTGCTGATGGTGAACGTGCGGGTGGATTCCCCGGCGCAGAACTGATTCTGAATCAGATTGCGACTAAAGATGTAGCCCGCAAACGTGTTGGTTTGATTGGTCAGTCGAAAGCGCCAGTGCGTGAAGGCAGCAAGCTGTTTGATGCTGACGATAATGAAATCGGCATTGTGACCAGCGGTACGTTTGGGCCGACGAAAGAAGCCCCGGTGGCTATGGCTTATGTAAAAACTGAGCTCGCCACGATTGGTACTGAGATTTTCGCTGAAGTTCGTGGGAAGAAACTGCCAATGACAGTGGAGAAAATGCCGTTCGTACCACAGCGTTATTACCGTGGTTAATGGTTGCTGTCAGCAGTGAAGCTTGTTGATAAAAATGGAAAGGAGCGCAATGCGCTCCTTTTTTCATTTCGTAAACATCAGCAGGGGGAACTGAGGACGTTTAGCGCTCAATCTCAGCCATCAATCATTTTGTAGGCTGAGGTAAACATCAGGCTGAAGCCCTCTTGCGAAATTTCCTGCGGGGTCAGTTCAGCAGCTTCCAATCGACGGTAACATTCATTCAAAGCAGCAATCACACGTTCCTGTTCTTGCTTATTCAATATTTCAGCGTTCATTCTTTTCTCTCTTTCTTTTTTTTGTTTTGAGTGATGACTGGTTCGCCACATGTGGTTAGTGAGTCATTGACAGAAAACGCTGTGGATGCACTTTGTTACTGGATGGGGCACAAAGTTCGTTACAGCTTTTCCGGTTAACTAGACCTTTCAACTGTGTCTATGTTTCCAGCTTAATCAAGCTGTGGCGGGATAATGTCAGGAAAAGGTAAAACCTAAAGCCGGCAGAGCGACTTTAGGTAACACATTAATAACGTGTATTTAAATCGTGCAACTTATTCAAAAATGCCTGAATCTGGGTTTCGTTGTTGTGGTGAAAATCTGTCGTTGTCTGGTTAATGACTGTGTCTGGATCTTCGTTCAGGGTATGAAAGTGATAAGTGTTGTGAAAGTTAACATCAACACTGACATTACCGTCTGACAGGCTGACGCTGTAACCGTCGTAACTCTCTGTACAGGTAATATCATCGAGTTGTTTGCCGTTTTCGACGGGTGTTCCCAGCGTTTTTATCTTTTCATAGGCGGTTAGTAAGGCGCGAACATCAACGCTGTTTTTCATGATGGCCTCCGGTTGGATGTACCCTTCATGCTTTAAATTTAGGTGCTTGGTCAACCCTTGCAAGCTTTATTGGTGTTTGATTAATCCAGATCAATTCAGGTTGTAACAATTTCATTACATGGTGCTGTTAATCTGGATAAACACTGGCAGGACTATTTCTGAGCTGGGGTAGTGACCTTCGATAAGGTGCATGATAATTTGAGGAAAGTCGCAATAACAAAACGGAATTTCACAGATGTTCAAGCAGCTTACTGAAGCACAACTCGATCCAATTTTATCCCTGACACAAATGTTCCGCGAGGATGCCCGTTCTGAGAAGATGGATTTGGGCATCGGTGTATACCGCAACAGCCAAGGTGAAACGCCAATTATGCAGGCGGTATTTCAGGCTGAGCAGCGTCTGTTGGAAACACAGAAAACCAAAGCGTATGTTGGGTTAGCGGGCGATGAAGTCTTCAATCAGGCAATGATGGATTTACTCATTAAAGATACCTCTGCTTATCAGCGTGCTGCTGCGGTACAGACCCCGGGCGCCAGTGGCGCACTGCGTATGCTGGCCGATCTGATGTATCTGGCTCAACCAGACACAACCGTGTGGATTTCAAACCCCAGTTATGTCAACCACAAACCGGTAATGGAAGCGGCTGGCCTGAAAGTGAAGTTCTATCCGTACTTCGATACCGCATCCAAACAAGTTAACAGCGAAGCTATGCTGGCAGAGCTGGCGAAAGCCGGCCCTAAAGATGTGGTATTGCTGCATGGTTGCTGCCATAACCCGACCGGTGCCGACATTTCATTTGATGACTGGAAGGCAATCACTGAGCTTGCAAATAAAAATGGTTTTCTGCCTTTTGTTGATATCGCTTATCAGGGATTTGGTGACGGGCTGGAGCAAGATGCTGCCGGTTTACGCCATCTGGCTGACAATGTGGAAGAAATGATTGTTGCCACTTCCTGCTCAAAGAATTTTGGTTTGTACCGTGAACGAACAGGCGCGGCGATTATCATCAGTGATTCCCTGAAAGAAGCTCAGAAGGCCAAGGGCAGAATTCTGCAGCTGGCGCGTGCTTCTTATACTATGCCACCTGATCATGGTGCAGCTCTGGTGGCGACTGTCCTCAATGATGACTCTCTGACCGCCACCTGGAAAAGCGAGCTGACGGACATGAACCAGCGTTTGCGACGTCTGCGGGCGGGTTTAACTCAGGCTGTGCGGGACAATGGCTCCGATGCGTTTGATTTCATTGAAAAGCATAAAGGGATGTTTTCCGTCACAGGTTTAAGTCAGGAGCAAATTATTCAGTTACGTAATGAATTCGGTATTTATGCTGTTGGTGACGGCCGGATTAACATTGCGGGTTTGCAGGAGCAGAAACTGGATTACCTGGCAAAAGCGTTACTGAGTGTCAGCCGCTGATCGGTGGGTTAAAACTTCACTCAGGCAGACAGGCAGAAGGAGCACTCAGGTGCTCCTTTTTGATGTCACCTCTGAACCAGTGCCAGCCGCGATAGCGATGGTTTCAACAGCATGGTTTCAACGGCAGGGTTTCAAAGACAGGTTTTTTATTGATCAGGAAACACAAACTCAGCCTGGACTGGGTAATGATCTGACAGATCGCTGTAATAGCCATTATGCCAATATTCACCTTCCGGCAGTGGCCATTTACCTTTCAGGTAATGCCAGTACCATTGTTCATCAGCTTGCAGCTTCACCACTTTCATCGCCGCCGGTACTGTAGGTTGCAGATAGTGTTGGTGCCAGAGTACATAATCCAGAGTATCGTTGTAGTTGAGTGAGTAACCGTCTCTGTACGCACCTGATTTTGTGACCCAATTGTATTTGGCAGAGAAGCTGCCGGTGCTCGGTTCGGGAAAGAACAGATGGCTTTGTGTCGTTGCCAGCATGTCTGCAATCTGATCCTGGCGGCTCCATTCCACATTCAGATCGCCTGCAATAATAACGGGCTCTGAGGTCGGAATAGCTTGTGCTGAAATGAAATTCTGCATTTCAGTCAGTTGGGCCATACGCACCGGGTGTTCTTTATCCGGGTTGTCAGTACTGGATTGCAGATGTGTACCAAGCAGATGGAAGCGCTGACCATTCTTGTCAATTTCGACGTAGGCAAAACCTTTGTTGGAATAATAATCCCAGGTGCTGTTGTCGCTGGCGTGATAAACATGTGCTTTCTGGCTCACAATGGGGTAGCGGGACAAAATAGAGACGCCGCCACGCACAACCACAATAGAGTTGGAACAATCGCCTGTTAATGCATCCCATCCCCGACCGCTGCAATCTAAGCCCACAACCGGTGTTTGATATGGATAAAGCGACGCCAGTTCATTAAGCATGACTTCGGAATCTGGGTTGAAAGCTTCATTGATGATCAGCACATCGGGAATGTTCTCCAGGGCAGAAATCGCAGCGGGTATCCGCTGGGCGCGATTGGTCTGATCCCAATCGCCGAAAGACAGTAGCAGCGTGTTGTACGCCATGACGTTTAACGATTCTGCCTGAGTGAAGGATGACAACAATAATAAAGTTGTTCCTATCGTTTTTTTCATCGAAAGTGTCCTTGTTGATTAATTAAAGAGAATCATTCTCCCGATGAAATAATAGGTACAGTTATGTTAAGGAGTTGTTGCTTTAAGATGAAAGTTAACGCTAACCAGCAGAAAAATAAGAATATTTGAGAAATAACTCGAAAAAATGAAATTTAGCCAGCAGTAATTACTGGGCTGAAATCTGGTTGGCAGCAGGTGTAGAAGGGTAAACAGCAATGGCGCGGTGGATCAGTCTGTACCGGCAAGGAAAGCACAGACTAACGGGCTTAACATAACCACAAACTTTCCGACTTATCAGACGCTTGCTGAATGAGCCAACTTGTCATGGCAGCGACAAGTTCATCATGATTTGGCAGCGGAAGCGCACAGATATCGCTGATTAAGGTGTCGTTCGGGGTGTCCGGGTTAGTAAACAGCATACCGCAGGCTGCAGGTTTACCTTGATAGAAACCCACGAACAGTTGAGCCGGCCCGTCGGTTTCCAGCATGATTTGCGTCAGAAACTCTATGACAGCTTCAGAATCTTCATCTTGCCATTGGCTGGCATGAACCAAAGAAAATCGGATAGTGAGAGGGTGGCAATCGACAGGGTAGACACTCAACAGATCTGAAGGCGAAGCGAAATCAGAGGCTTGAACCGAATTGGCTGTCAGTTCGTTATGCGCGGTGTTGTAAAGGGCGAGACCCTGTTTGCTGAGTGCTGTGGGAAACTCAGCGTCCGTAATATGACTGGCCATCCAGACATTTTTTTGTGCGAGCAACTGTGTGATTTGAGAATGCATATCGTCGATTTCTGCTGGATTCAGCCTCAACGATACATGAAACAGGCAAAAGAAGGTATGTTAAATTTTTACAATTCCGCTGATTCAGCGTGAGTCAGGAATCAGTGCTTATCAAAGTAGTCCTTATTCCTGATGTATTTGTGCATATAGTGGTAGGTAATAGGGCGTAATATCCAGCTCACCAGTGATTTGTAGAGTCTGACTGGTGTAGAGATGTTGTCGTAGATCTTCTCGTTATGCAGCCAGAGCATTTTCCCTACATGCCAGTGCATCAGAGGGATGGCTGGCAGAAAGGTGACAATGTCCAGATCGCAGCAAATCCGGTAGGTGCAGTGATGGTAACTGTAGGCTTTTTTGAAGCTCCAGAAACCGGCCGCCGGTTGCCCGAAAGTCACAACCCGTTTGATAGCGTCAGGAAACTCTTTGCCCAGCCTTTCCACTGTCAGTACCGCCATGGCGCCACCAGAGGAATGGCCGGTAAAAGACACCTTTTTTCCGTTGCTGATTAAGGGTAACAGGGTTGAGCGAATCTGCTGGTAGAGCGATTCATCCTGGAAATGCTCAGCATCGGCGGCTTGCAGATAATCAATTTCTTGTGAAGCCGACATGGAGGGGAACGCCTCTGCGTACCGATTTGTGTCTATTTTACTTTTCTGTTCCAGAAGAGAGTGATAGCCCCAGTGGACATGATAAGGCTTATGTCTTCCTGGCAGCTTTTGCGGAAAACACGCAAAGTTGAGTAGCCAGTCCCACAGGTTTTGCGATCCTTTGAACACGACTATGGCTTCATTCTGCTCTCCCCAGAGTACCCGGATAATGGTTCGCCCCCATCTGTCGGTAATATCTCGCCGGCCTGCCGGGTCAAAGCCATACTGGGTATGGTCAAAGTCAGCCGGATAAGCCTGTCGGCATAAAATGGCGTAGCGTTCGTACTGATAGCGTTTAAGTTTCTTCATACAGTCGGCAAATTGGTGCTTCTGTGTGTGATGACTCCCCTGAGGCTAGCGGGTTAACATCGCAAATTCATGACAATATGACAGTTACATTTTGGTGTAACGTTTATCTCAAGTTTCTCTTAACATTCACTAATTCAATGATCAAAGCATAGCGCTGCTTGTTTTTTGTTCTTTATGCTGTCATTTTGGGTAGGTAAACTATGCGCATCTGGTATTGTGCGCACAGTGTGCCATGTTGTTTAGGGCATATCCCGAAAGGGAATCACAAGGACAATTGCTAAATTGAAGCCAACTTTAGGAGAATGACTGATGGAAAATGGTTTACAAAAGGCTTTGCAACAACAATGGTCTTCACCGGTGTTTGACCCTAGCCTGTACTTTTCTCACGTTGAAACCTGGATGCAGGTTCACCGTGCATGGGAAGCGATTGCGGCGAAGCAGTTTACCTGGGCAACACACGACAGCTATGACAATACCATCCGGCAGTTCGAACAAGCCGACAAGGTATTGAATGAAAAAGTGCAGCAAACCAAAGAGCAAGGACTGGTGTTTCCGTTCGATATGATGCAGTTGGCCAGTGAGAATATGCTATCGGGTTGGTTGGCGATGACAGGTCAGGAAAGCGCTGCTGCAGACAATTCACAACAAATGGCTGAGCTGGAACAAGCGTTAGCGCTTATGACGTCTGAGTGTGAAAAAGCACAGAAAGCCAAGCAAACGGCACAGCGCAATCAGCGTAAAGTGAAAACCGATCTTGACGCCAGCACGGCGAAAGTGGCATCGCTGAATGAAGAACTCCGGGCGGTAAAAGCGGAACTGGCTGAAGCCAACAAGCTGGCTAAAAAAGAGCAAACAGAATTGCTGGCCGGACAGAAAACGCTGCAAAATGAGAATGATGCGCTGAAAAAGCAACTGAAAGAATTGCAATCCCAGCAGATGTCACAAACTAAAGCATCACAAACCAAATCATCAGACGTGTCCTGAAAAACGGGTCAACCGAATGCCGTGTACATCAAGCGCCGAAAGGCGCTTTTTTGATCGGACAGGGAAAAGGCAACCGGACAAACACTCAGGCGCCGAAGACTGGGGGAGGTCTTCGTTTTGTCCGGCTGCCATAAAATGAAACCAGCCAGCTAAGTGCTTCATTCTGTATAAGAATAAAGGGCAGAAGCTGAATGCTGCGGTTTCATGTAACAGCAATGTAGACTAAAATAGGGAAACAAAAAATTGAAAATCCCAATTTAAAAGGTTCCCCTTTTCTATGAGTGGTCAGCGTCTGAAAACGCAATTCCAGCGTCTTTATAGCCATTTTTCCGGTCAGGACAGCGATACAAACTTGCAAGACATGTCTGATGTGCTGTTTTGTACGCGCCGCAATGTACGTATGGTCATCAATAAGATGGTCGAGAAGGGATGGATAGACTGGGAACCGGCTATCGGTCGTGGCAAACAGTCACGGTTAGTCTTTCATAGTACGGATACTGAGCTGCAGTATAATCACGCCCGCAAGCTGGTTGCCGATGGCAAACTGGAACCCGCTCTGGAAGCGCTGGGGCACGATGCCAACAAGCTGGCACAGTTAATACAGGAACAGCTTGGGCTGACTACGCAAAAAGGACGTCAGATCGTTCGCGTCCCGTATTACCGCGCGTTTACCAATCTCAATCCGCTTCGTCCGCTCCGGCGTTCTGAGCAGCACCTCGTTCGGCAGATTTTCAACGGACTGACGCGGATTAATGAGGAAAAAGAGGAAACCGAAGGCGATCTGGCTCATCATTGGGAGGCCTTTTCTGCTCGTCACTGGCGGTTCTATCTGCGTCCTGCTGTTCGGTTTCACGACGGCAGTCTGCTGGACAGCCAGGATGTAGTGAAGAGTCTCGAGCGGCTGAAAGAACATAAATTATTCTGTCACCTCAGCCATATTTCTTCACCCTTCCCTAATACCGTTGATATTCGTCTTAGCCATGATGATTATCGTTTGCCTGATTTGCTGGCCAACATCATGGCGGTGATTCAGCCTGCCGAGCTGGACAGTGAAAAGGAGGCGGATTTGTTTCCTGTGGGCACCGGGCCTTATAAAGTCACGCAAAATGACAGGCAGCGTTTGACACTGGAAGCGTTCGATCACTATTTTGGATTCCGGGCTCTGATAGATGTGGTCGAGATCTGGATTTTAACCGGTGTCACCGCCTGCTATTTGCAACCCGGAACGGATAGGGTTGTTGAGCAGATTAAGGACGTGAACGATCAGTTGACCCTGGATGAAGGATGCAGCTATCTGTTGCTAAACAGAGTCAATGGGCTTGCCAGCGATCCTGAGTGGCAGGCGTATTTTCAGAGCCGGCTTGCGCCAATGCAATTGCTGTCGAGGATGAACCCGGCAGAGATAGGCGATATCCGTCTGATCAATGCCTTTGGATTGTTACCTGGCTGGACAGATCTTAATCCGCTACCGATAAAAGCTGCTCTGCCTGCTAAACGCATGGTGACGCTGGCGTTCCCGCAACATCATCCGGTTTACCATGAGCTTGCCCGGGCGATCGACAGTGTTCTGGCTGAAGATGGACTGAGACTCAAAGTGATGGAGCTGAGCAACACAGATGTATTGATGGGGAAGTACGCGGATAAGATCGATATCTGGCTAAATGGTATGAGCCTGAGTAATCACAGAGATGATGCTCTTCTGACCTGGTTTTACAGTTTCGACCATATTTCACGGGCTATGCCTGAAAATGAATTTGATTCACTGAATCAGCGTGTTATGGCATGGCGTTCAGAGAGCGGCCGTACGTGCCCCAGTCATGACATAGGTGCGAATCTGGTCAAATCAGGACAAGTGATCCCTTTATTTCATGCCTGGTTAGGGGTGTACAGCGCCGGTCCGGTACAAGGTATGGAACCCAATTCTATGGGGTGGTTTGATTTTAAATCCGTCTGGCTGAAACCGGGTCTGGAGTAGACCCGGTAGCGTATGCTGTTTATTGCGTGGTTTCGGCGATTGCTTTATCTGTTCTCGGATCCCAATCCTGATCACTGAACCAGCGTCCAATAGGCCGCCAGACGGTATCTATCATGGATTTGTACCACGGCGCTTTTTCTGAAGTTTCCGCCGCAAGAATCGGTTGAACTGTCAGTAAATGCTTGTCGAGATACCATTCGACTTTGCCAACCTGCTGGCCTTTGGTAACAGGGGCTTCCAGGTTGGAGTTGTAGAAGACCTTGTGCTCCAGACTTTTCCGCTGACGGCGCGGTACGGTAAGAACGCCGCCATCGCCCACTTCAACCTGAACGTTTGACGGAGAGCCATACCAGACTTTGGCTTTTTTCAGTGTGTTATTGTCAAAATCAGGTTTGAGATCCTGATAGAAACGAAAGCCCCAGGTTAGTAATTTTTTGCTTTCGTTACGACGGGCATTCACGTTTTCTGTTCCCAGTACCACGGCTATCAGCCTGAAATCCCCTTGGGAAGCGGATGAAACCAGGCTGTAACCTGATTCTTTGGTGTATCCGGTTTTCACGCCATCGGCATTAAGGCTGGTGTCCCAGAGAAGTGGATTACGGTTGCCTTGTTTAATGTTGTTGAAAGTGAATGATTTGATTTTGAACAGTTCATACATTTCAGGCAGGTCACGAATAAAGGCTCGCGTCAGCAGCGCCATATCATAAGCCGTTGTCGCTTGCTGATCATTGTCTAAACCATGCGGGTTGGCAAAATAGGTATTATTCATGCCTAGGTTTTCAGCCTGGCGGTTCATCATTTCGATAAATGCTGAAGTATGCCCGGCAACATGCTCAGCAAGAGCAACAGTGGCATCGTTACCGGAAGAAATGATTACGCCATGATTGAGGTCATCAACGGAGACTTCATCGCCCACTTTGATAAACATAACCGAAGAACCCGGAAACTTTTGACTCCAGGCATTTTCGCTGATCACCACTTTGTCGTCATCGTGAATATGACCGGCTTTAAGCTCAGTTCCGACCACATAACTTGTCATAATTTTGACCAGGCTGGCGGGGGCATGCGCTTTGTTCTCATTACTGCCTGCGATCACTTGCCCTGACTGATAGCTCATCAGAACCCAAGCGTCGGCGGCTATCTCAGGAGGGCTGGGTATCAGCGGATCCTCTGCTGATACAGGGGGAATCAAAGAAAGGTACAGGCCGGTTGTAAAGCATAACAACGCGGGTCTAAGCAGTGTTTTTATCATAGTCCAGTGCCCCTATTCAGATGACGCCGAGTGATACCAACCAGAATACAGGTCTGCTTATTTTCCGGTCCGACAACCCGTGATTGAGATGAAGTTTTTGTATTTATTGTCACGAGTTAGGTTAGTTTTCGCTTTATCACTGGCTGCTATTCTTCATGAAAAATCTGACCATACACAGTTTCTGATTGGTACTACTTCCAGCTTAGTAAAAACTCTGTTCGTGAGGATATTTTTTACCGTCTGGCTGTATTGTTTAGCCAATGACGCTGTCAACGAACCTCTTCATGTTTGTTTCATATTATGTTGTTAATTTGATGTAGTTATCAAAAAGGTGATAGCCCATTCATAATTTTGTTCATAAATCGAGATTTGTGTGCAACTTTGAGCTCTTAACACTTAGTTAACAAATATCGCGGGAATTTACATGAAACGAGCATTAACTCTGCTGGGACTTTTAACATTCGGAGTGCAGGGCGTGGCAGTCGCTCAGGTCAGTAACGGCGACTTTGAAAGCTGGAGTAATGGGAGTCCGGAACATTGGACAACCATTGATTCAGGGATCAGTGTAGATGTCACCAGTAGTCAGGTTTACTCAGGGAGCAGTGCTGCGGCAATAACTGTTAATACTGGAACGCAAAGTTCAACGGATTTTCGTCAGACTGTCAGTGTGACTGATGGCGAAACTTATGAGTTCAGTGTCTGGATTTACCACACTGAGGGAGGGGTGGCCGCACGCTTGTATGTTGATGGTTATCTGGAATATTCCACTCCTGCCACTACCGGTCAGTGGCAGCAGCTCAGGTATAGCTATACAGCTGGGAGTACCACCAGTATTGAGGTAGGGCTACGTTTCTATGATCAGCCGGGCTTTGATGGCTCTGAAGTCGTTTATGTGGATCGGTTTGAACCCACCGGCAGCGAAGGCGGCAGTTCAGGAGGAACAGGCTCAGGTGGCGGACTGAGTGATTTGTCGAGTTACTACCAAACGGCTGAAGGATTGACCGGATATACACTGAAAACAGCATTGTACAATATCATCAAGGATCACAGTGCTCAGAGCTATAGCGATCTGTGGACGTTTTATAGCGAGTATGAACTGGATGAAAGCTATGAAAATGACGGTTCCATTCTGGACATTTATTCAGAAAATTCCTCGGGAACCGATAGCTATACCTTTACACCAGGCAACGATCAATGTGGCTCCTACAGTGGTGAAGGCGATTGTTACAACCGCGAGCATTCTTTCCCTCGGAGCTGGTTCGGCGGGGCCGTCGCACCGATGAATACCGATGTGCATCATGTGTTCCCGACAGATGGTTATGTGAATGGCAGACGAAGCAGTTATCCCTACGGCGAAGTTGGCAGTGCGACTTACATTTCTGATAATGGTTCAAAGTTGGGATCGACTGCATCAGGCCTGAGTTATTCGGGGACAGTGTTTGAGCCTGTAGATGCCTTTAAAGGTGACATTGCCCGGGCTTATTTTTATATGGCCACCCGCTATCAAAACGTGATTTCCGGCTGGGAATCGAATAACACATACGGCGACGCAGTGTTGAACGGAACTCATGATCAGGTGTTTGAAGAGTGGTTTCTGACAATGTTACTGCAATGGCATCAGGAAGATCCGGTCAGCCAGAAAGAATTAGAACGCAACGAAGACGTTTACGATTTCCAGGGCAACCGCAACCCGTTTGTTGATTATCCGGAATTTGTGACAGAAATATGGGGCCAGTAAGCACCTCTCAGTCAGGGACCCGTTTGGGTCCCTTTCTTTTTTCTCATTGACCGGTTGTCTCTGCGAAAGTGAAGCACCACAAATTTTTGAGTCATTTCATCGCATTATTGCTGTGCTGAACCACAATATAAAAAATGCAACAGTGTATTGTTTGTTGAGTGTGTTGTCTCATGGAGTAGAGAATGCGTAAAAAAGTGTCTTACTTTGTTCTTTTTCTGATCTTGCTTGGATGCCCCTTTTTAGCCAGCGCCAGTGCCGATGGTATGAGCTTGGATTTGACCCGGACAGCTATTGGCTATATCGCCATTCTGATATTTGTTGTGGCTTATGGGTTGGTAATGGCGGAAGAGTATCTGCAGCTTCGCAAGTCAAAACCTATGCTGCTGGCGGCAGGTGTTACCTGGATCATGATTGGTTTTGCTTATAAAGAGCAGGGCGCGATTGAGACAGCACACATGGCGCTTGAGCATAACTTACTGGAATACGCTGAACTGATGCTGTTTTTGCTGGTGGCAATGACGTACATCAGCGCCATGGAAGAGCGACGCTTGTTTGATGCCCTACAAAGCTGGATGGTCAGTAAAGGGTTTAACTTTAGAGCGCTGTTCTGGCTGACGGGGTTTCTGGCATTTTTTATCTCTCCGGTTGCCGACAACCTGACCACAGCGTTACTGATGTGTGCCGTGGTGATGAAAGTGGGCGGGGAGAATACCCGTTTTATCAATCTTGCCTGTATCAATATTGTCGTGGCTGCCAATGCCGGCGGTGCGTTCAGTCCGTTTGGTGATATCACAACCCTGATGGTCTGGCAGGCTGGTCTGGTTCGGTTCACCCAGTTTTTTGAGCTATTTGTTCCTTCGCTGGTGAATTATCTGGTCCCTGCACTCATCATGTCTTTCTTTGTTCCCCGCACCAAACCTGAAACGATCAGCGAGTATGTGGAATTGAAACGAGGTGCGCGGCGTATCGTGATTCTGTTCTTGCTGACGATACTGACGGCGGTTGGCTTTCATGCTTATCTGCACTTCCCGCCGGTAATGGGGATGATGATGGGGCTGGCTTATCTCTCTTTGTTTGGTTTCTATCTGCAAAAAACCTTGCCGCGTTCACTGGAGAAAAAGCGGGCGATAGCCATGGCCAATAACGATAATGCTGCGTTGGAGCGTCTTGGCTCAGTGGTACCCTTTGATGTATTCAGACGGGTATCAATGGCGGAGTGGGATACCCTGTTGTTTTTCTATGGTGTGGTGATGTGTGTCGGGGGTCTGAGCCTGCTGGGATATCTGAGTGTGGCCTCGCACCTTATGTATACACAATGGGATCCAATGTGGGCCAACATTATTGTTGGTGTCCTTTCTGCTGTGATTGATAATATTCCGGTCATGTTTGCAGTGCTGACAATGAACCCGGATATGTCGATTGGCAACTGGTTGCTGGTAACGTTAACCGCTGGCGTTGGTGGCAGTTTGCTGTCGATTGGTTCTGCCGCCGGTGTTGCCCTGATGGGCGCAGCTCACGGTAAGTACACCTTCTTTGGTCATCTCAAATGGGCACCGGTTATTGCACTGGGGTATGTATTGAGTATTGTGGTGCATCTGATACTCAATACGGCTGAGTTAGGTTAGGCCAACAGGGTACTGAGAACGATCGGGCACTCGGTTGAAAGTATCGGTTCCGATAATACGTCGGTGACAGGTCAATAACCGATACGGCGACGACCTGATTGAAGATATTGTGCCTGCCCCCAATAACAATGCGGTGGCAGGCAGAGGTTTACAATGCGGATTTCAGCTCTGCAATCAAGCGATCAATATCATCACGGCTGACATCTAAATGGGTAACCAAACGCATTGGATTTCCCTTACTCAGGAGAATCCCTTTTTCTTTCAGTGTTGAAAGTAATTGCGTCTGATTAATGCCATCGTCCACTTTAGCGAACAGAATATTGGTTTGTACCCATTCTGGCTTAGTGCTGAATCCCGGCACAGTGTTTAACTGCTCCGCTAAATAACGGGCATTGTCATGGTCTTCTTTCAGGCGGGCCGCATTTTCCTGAAGTGCGATCTTACCCGCTGCGGCCAGAATACCTGCCTGGCGCATGCCGCCACCCAGCACTTTGCGCCAGCGTCTGGCTTTTTTGATGAATTCTTTATTGCCAAGTAACAGCGAACCCACAGGTGCGCCCAGTCCTTTCGACAGGCAAATCGTGAACGAATCGAAGTATTTGACTATTTCGGTGATATCAACATCCAGCGCTGCCACAGCGTTGTAAACCCGGGCACCATCCAAGTGCAGCGAGAGGCCGTGTTGATCCGCAAAAGCTCTGGCTTCAGCCAGATAGGACAGCGGAAGCACCTTGCCGTTAATCGTATTTTCCAGACTGAGCAGCCTGGTACGTGCGAAGTGGCTGTCGTCCGGTTTAATGGCAGCAGCCAGCTTATCAAACGGCAGTGTTCCGTCTGGCAGATTCTCAATCGGTTGCGGCTGAATTGAGCCCAGCACAGCCGCGCCGCCGCCTTCAAACTTGTAGTTGTGCGCCTGCTGCCCGCACAGATATTCATCCCCGCGTTCGCAGTGAGCCATCAATCCCAGTAAGTTAGCCTGCGTGCCGGAGCTGCAAAAAAGGGCGGCTTCAAAACCATGTCGTTCTGCGGCCCAGAGTTCCAGTTCATTGATTGTCGGATCATCCCCGTAAACATCATCACCAACGGCAGCATTGGCCATTGCCTGACGCATAGCTGCTGAAGGACGGGTGACGGTATCAGAACGAAAATCAAGGTATTGTTCAGATGGGTTGGGAAGGCTCTCGGTCATTTATTTTCTTCCATTAATTGTGCGCTCAGAAAGCGATTTTTCCAGAGAAATGACTATAGCATGGGAAAGAAACAGGAATCTGCTGTGCGTGTCATTTTCCTGATTTTGTTCAAAGTCAGGTACCTGGCAGTTATGGGTGTACTGATTCAGTCGCTTATCTGTTCACGGCATAACCAAATTGGATATTACCATTATTCAACACATCACCCATTTGTCCAAACATTGAGACAGCTGTTTTATGAAGGGCAGGCTTCACTCATATGAAGAAACGATGACAGTCGATCATCGAAACGTGTACAACAATAAGATGGCGGATGTACCGCTGATAATGATTTTGAATAAGTAACTGATGCCTGATGACAAAGTATTGAGTGAGCAGATGATGACTTAAAACGAATGGCAGATTCAGCCGATTATCGTGATTATAATGATTGATCCTTTTCTGGCTGTATAAGAAAAAAGTATTACTTTTCCTAAGTTTAGGTCAGAACTGATTTGGGAAGAATTTACTCGCGTAACAGAATCTTTGACTACACTTTTAGTTGCGAGTCAACTGAGTGGAGGAAAGGAGGATGTTAGCTGAACACCGGCAGTACCTGTTACCAGGCGGTAAAGGATACCATTTGGATGTGAAGGTTATACCTACTGGTTTTGTTGAAGTTGAAATCATGGAAGAACACGATAAGTTTTTGGCTGAGTTTGAAGAACTTTCGTTTCTGTCAAATGGCAAAAAAACGGAGTTAGTTTGTCGAGATCATGTCGGTGGTGAATGTGTACGCTGGCAAGTGGATTTAGCGAGTGATGATGCCCGGGAGCTCGCTAAACTGATCGAACTTGCTGAGGATGAGTTTGAGTTGCTAATGCGTGATCTATGACGAATTATCAGCATCGAATTCTGCGAAACAAGCCCTGCTTCGGCCTGTCTCTTCTACACAAATCCCCCGGTTTTCACCGGGGGATTTTTTTGAACCATTTAGAAGAAGTTTGATCTGATCCTGACCTTTTGTTTTAGATATAACATGTCATGTTTGTAAGTGAACCATCCGTGTGGGCTCAGAGTGTTTTCCAGAGTGCAAAGTTGGGGGATGTACGCAGAACCAAACGACTTGTACAGTTGGCAGCGCAACTCGCA
>NZ_JAKLTE010000031.1:0-37861 GCF_022014395.1 Photobacterium sp. WH77
AATGGTCTCCTTGTTTCTTAAGTGTCTGCTGGGTGCGCTAGCTGTACTGCTGATTGCGATACTTTCCAAAAGTAAAAGTTTTTTCATTGCAGGTTTAGTGCCCTTATTTCCAACTTTTGCCTTAATTGCCCACTATATTATTGGCACAGAGCGAACCATGTCGGATTTGAGAGTGACCGCTCTGTTTAGTCTGTATTCATTAGTTCCCTATGCCGCTTATCTGGTGGCCGTATACTACTTCAGTTATCGGTTTAGCTTATTCTGGACAGTGGGTCTGGCAACTCTGGTATGGGTCGGTTTCGCGGCTGGCCTGCTGCTCGGCTGGAACCGCTTGTATGCTGGCATCGCCTGACAGCGAATGGCTTACCACTATTCAACATACTGTTCATGTGGTTAAATTACGAGCAGCATCAAAGACAAACCCTCAATCTGGGCTAACCATTATCAAGGAAGAAGTATGAAACTAGCGCAACTGAACATCGCCCTTGCCAAATACCCAATGGATGCACCTGAAATTAAAGATTTTGCCGATAATCTGGATCCTGTGAATGCCATTGCTGAAAGCAGTGAAGGCTTCATATGGCGGCTTCAGGATGAATCCGGCGATGCAACCAGTATTCAGGCATTCGACGACCCCAATATGCTTATCAACATGTCTGTCTGGGAATCGGTAGATACGCTTAAAAACTTTATGTTTCGAACCCATCACCGCGACTTCATGCGCCGTAAGGCTGAATGGTTTCATCGTTCAGCGGAAGATACTTATGTGCTGTGGTGGGTAGAAGATGATCATATCCCGACCATTGCGGAAGCCAAAGAACGTCTTGATTACCTGAGAAATAAAGGTGACAGCCCATTTGCTTTCACGTTTAAGAGCAATTTTACACCCGACGATGCGCTGGCGTATGAGCTTGAAGCCTGATGACGTTCAGGACACATCTCAGGCCACATCATAGATATCTGCTATCTTTTTTGCATGTGTTCCCACCGTTTTGATATCCATGCAAAGAAAGGATTCAACATGACGCGAAAACAGCCGCAACACCTCGCCAGCAGCTCTATCCGGCTGAAAAACGATGCAAGTATTGAGCTTCTTGACATGAATGATGCTTTCTGGCCGCGGTTAATGGCCGGTGAGCTTGGTGATTTTCATCATGAATATCTGGTCAGCTTGCACGATTTTAGCTCTGACTGGTCTGGCAGCGAAGCACATCCCCAAGGCGATGAAATTGTCATACTGCTAGCTGGATCGGCAACATTTCAATTGGAAATGCCGGAAGGGATACACGAGGTCAGGTTGGAGTCCCCAGGATCATACGTGTTTGTACCTAAAGGCGTATGGCACACGGCAAAAATAAAGCACTCGGCACGTATGCTGTTTATCACCGCCGGTGAGGGTACCCAGCACAGACAGCATGACAGCTAAAATCTCGCGAATAAATCAGGGCACTCAATGAGTGCCCTGATTATCTTAGTAACAGTCTCGCGTGTCGCTTAAGGTGTCACTATGTTGAACCAGAAATCGAAATTATCGAGATAAGATAACAACTCAGTCAGCTTCTCTTGATCTCCGGTGATCTTTATATCGCCTTTTTCAAGGGCATCTTCCAGTGTCACTTGTTTGAGCATTAAGGCATCAAGCGTAGTGCGAGCCAATGAAACAGATGCATTCGCCTCTTTGTCTTCGGCGCCCAACGTATGATTCAATACGCCATTTTCCATCTCAAGCAGATACTTTTCTTTCTGGTCGGTGAAATCAAAGTTCAGAACGATTTTCTTACCATCTGCTTTTTCACTGTCCAGGCGCATTGCCAGATAATCAAAGAACAGCTCTAAGCTCATCGCTTTCACTGTATCCGGGCTGGCCGTATCAGGAACAGGTAACTTGTTCACCCCTTCTCGCAGTTCTTTTGCCCCCGTCAGGTAAAAGTTACGCCAGGGGCCGCTTTCCGCCTGATAACCCAATTGTTCAAGTGCATCGGCCTGCATGTTTTTCGCTGCCTGGTTGGAAGGGTCAGCAAAAACCGCGTGATTCACCACTTCAGCCACCCAACGGTATTCCCCTTTGTCGTAATACTCTTTTGCTTTCTTAAGTAGCGCATCCGTACCGCCCATCATATCTACATAGCGTTTTGCCGCATCAACAGGCGGTAAGGTGTGCAATGTCGCAGGGTTACCAATAAACCAGCCAAGATACAGCACATACGTTGCCTTAACATTGTGATTGATAGAGCCATAGTAGCCACGGTTTGAGAAATACGTATTCAATGCGTCTGGTAACTTAAAGTCTTCGGCAATTTCAACCATGGTTTTACCCTGGTTCGCCATACGCAAAGTTTCGTCATTAATGAAGCGATACAAATCGCGCTGCGATTTAAGGTGTTTAACAATTTCACCTTTCCCCCACACTGGCCAGTGGTGCATGGCAAACATGACGTCAGCATCATCGCCCCACATATGAATGGCTTCATTCAAATACTTAGACCAGGCCAATGGATCACGGATTTTCGCACCGCGCAGAGAATAGGTATTGTGTAAAGTGTGAGTCGAATCTTCGGCAGTGTTAATGGCTTTTTTCTCTTTAATATAGAAAAGCATTTCCGATGGTGCTTCAGACCCAGGTGCATACATAAACTCGTAGGTAAGTCCGTCAATGACCTTTGTTTCACCCGTTTTGGTAATGATATCAGTTGGTGGGATCAGGGTGACTGTACCTGCAGACGTGGTTGTCCCCAAGCCGGCTCCAACTTGCCCCGTCGCACTTGGCGGCAGCAGGTTACCATACATATAAGATGCACGACGGCTCATTGCTGTACCAGCCATTACGTTCTCAGCAACCGCGGCTTCCATAAAGCCGACTGGCGCATAAATTTTCACTTTACCGGATTTCACATCAGCTTCATCAACAACACCTCGCACACCGCCATAGTGATCAACATGGCTGTGTGTATAAATGACGGCGACAACCGGCTTTTTCGGACGGTGCTGGAAATAAAGATCTAAAGCAACTTTGGCTGTTTCTGTAGAAATGAGCGGATCAAAAATCGTGATCCCCTCTTTACCTTCCACAATTGTCATGTTCGACAAATCCTGATTACGGACCTGATATATGCCATCAGTTACCTGAAACAGGCCTGAAATGTTAATAAGCTGAGACTGACGCCATAAGCTTGGGTTAACCGTATCGGGTGCAGCTTGGTCTTCTTTAATGAAACCATACTTCGCAGGATCCCACACCAGGTTCCCTTGCTCGCCTTTTATCTGTTCCTGTGGCAAGGGAGCGATAAAGCCTTTGTGCGCCAGTTCGAACCCGGTTTTATCATCAAAAGGCAACTCTTTCATCAGTGCCTGATTAGCCGATTTGGTTGCATCCGTAGCCGGTTTGGCTTCATCAGCCGCCATTGAAACCGGCGCCAGCAATACACCTGAAATGAACAAGGAAACGACTGACAAAGACTTGCTTTTTGTGCGAATCCTGCCGGAAGAAGACGTTGCATCAGAGCAACTTTCCTGTCTAAAAGAATTAAAACTTATCATAACGTGTAGCACTCCATGGTTTTTGATCTTCATGTTGTTGTCATACTCGGTGATGAACGTTAAACAAAACAACCTCAGCCTGGGAACACAAATAACCTGCACAAAACGCCATTTCCAGACGATGAATTTTAAGAAACTCAGCCAATTATGACCATAGATTTATATCATTAAGTTGAGTATCAGTGTAGTCGCAACAATCGCTTACATTTCATTGCAAGAAAACGAAAATCGAATCACAAAAAATTCAGTAAATCATAAGGAAACCGAATGCTCCCCCATAAAATCAGCTTGTTAACCAGTGATAGTTCGGCATTAATTAAGAAATTGCATGTTGAATCCTAAGAAAACCTGCCAGTCTGGATAACCAGGGCCGTCATCAGCAACTGAAAATTGCGGTTCGACAAAAAGGTTATACACAGTCTTGCCTTTTTTGATGACCTGACCAGCACCTATGCCTAATGGCACGCTATAACTGTCGTTTTCAAAGTTATAAACCCAGATTGGCGCTGCTCTCAAGTAGGTGCCTCCTCCCAATTGATAAAATGCAAAAGGCTGGAAAGCAGCAACATTGACATCCTGACGAGCATCTTCTCCGGCAAAACTTTCCTGCCAGGTAAGTAAATAGCCGTACTGGAACACGGGTGAACTGGCGTTAAACAGCACATTCGCCAAACCGGCAGACCATTTTTCGCTGCCGAGTTCGTCTTCGGTCGCTGTCGGTGCAGTAAGCTGAGGACCAACACCGAAACTCACAGCCGGATTTCCGGTATCAATCAGGTAAGCGGCAAAAATGTTGAAGTCACCAATACCGGTTTCATGACCACCGGTAGGCGATGTGGGGTAGGTGTTCACTGGCAAAGATGCACGCATGATCCAGTTTGTTTCACCGACTGAAACAGGTTTCGCAAATCGTACCCAAAACTGATTAGCGTATTCGTCAGACTCAGTGACCTCTCCAATGTAGTAATTTTGAAAGTTAAGAGCTGTCATGTTTGCCAGAGGGTTATTCGCTTGAGCGGCAGAGTTATCTGCGGCAAGCCCCCCAGCGGCGTGCAGTATACCGCCCAATGCTACCCAACATTTTAACCACTTGAATTTCATACCATTTCCTTTTGGCTGATTGCTAATAAAAGACAAATGATGTCTGACAAACTCCGGGACACCAATGCACTGACATACCATCTGTCACTATGGCTGCTTTTTCTTACAGCGGTGAGAACAAAAGTAAACAGATAAGAATAAAATTAGCATAGAGATTAAATTCTGCATCTTCCTGTTACCGCACAGGATTTTCCTGCGCTTCCAACAATTGTCTGTTATAGGGTTGACGCTTTATCAGCAGATATGCATATTGTTTTGTTTGTTGCGAAACAGAAGAGCAGCGTAAACAGTGCTGATAGATATTGAGAGATAAAGGAAACGTATCAATGGGCTTGCCGAACGAAGATCAAAAACGCTTTATCGCAGTATTAAGCAAAAAAATGGATGCAGGCCGAACACTGAATGTGCTGGGACACCTGAGTGCCGGGCTGTCTCATCTGGTCGATCAGCAAGGAGCTGAATACATTGATTATCATGATGCTGATGGCAACTGCCATCCGAGTCTGTCTCACTTTCCGTTTATTGTTCTGAAAGCAGATAACTCGAACAAAATCCGCAAAGTCAGAGAGGAAGCCATCAGGCATCAAATTCCTTTTACCGATTTCACACACACCATGACTGAAGGTGGCTCCATTGCCCAGCAAGCGTGGACCAAAGAAACCCCGGAAAGTGAATTAGAGTACCTGGGAATCTGTCTGTTCGGCGACACTGAAACTCTGAAATCATTTACCGGTAAATTCAGTTTGTACCGCTGAACCTGGAGCAGGAAAGATGCAATCGTACGTGTTTCTTTTACCCATTTTGGCCTTGCTGACACTGGGCGCAATGACGCCCGGTCCCTCTTTTCTGCTAGTTGCTCAAACGGCTATGTCTCATTCCAGAACACAGGCATTTTCTGTTGCACTGGGAATGGGAACTGGCGCCCTGATCTTTGCCTTACTCGCATCATTTGGCTTAGTGACATTATTCGAAACGGTACCTGAGTTGTACCTGACCTTTAAACTACTTGGTGGCTTATATCTGTGCGTGTTGGCATGTCGAATCTGGAAACAAGGGGAGCAACCACGCGTTCAGGCCGTAGCGGCAGGTAAAACGCAAAGTGTGCATTCATCCTTTTTCTATGGTTTAACAACCCAGCTCAGTAACCCCAAAACAGCCATGGTTTTCAGCAGTGTTTTTGCCGCTTTGCTGCCCGCAGAGGTACCTTCCCTCACTCCGGTATTGTTAAGCCTGGGTGTTTTCCTGACAAATTTTGGCTGGTATGCCATAGTCGCTGTGCTGCTTTCAACAGAACGCGCGCAAAACTTGTATCTAAAGGCCAAAAAAGGATTTTGCCGTGTTGCTGGCACTCTGCTGGGTTTATTCGGCGCTAAGTTGCTGATGTCAACGTCAGCCGATCTATAACGGCATCATCAAGATGCCGTTATGTTTTAATCAGCCTTTTGAGTGACGTTAAGGCGTGGTCAGTGAAAGCTGTACATTATCAATATGAACATCTGCCATGCTGCCTGCTTTTTTCACTGCGCGCAGTGTCAGTTTCACCTCCCGGGTCGCCACTGGTAATAACAGGGTTGAGGCATTATTCAGCCACGCTTGTTTCTTACTCTCGGTTTTAACCACAGTCGGCTGACCAATGGTGTTTCCGTTATTGTCTATAGGTTGTAGCGTCACTACGGCATGATCGCCGTCGCCCCAGCCATTGCTGCTAAAACTGAACCGAACAAATGCGGAAGACTGATCAATCACACTACTGAACGCACTGACATCCAAAGTCTGGCTCAGATCATCATAGGCAGCGTTACCAGCAGCGGAATCATTCGGACGGGCGCTGAAGTAATAATCCCCTTCTGCGGCCGTGATGTTGTCGATCTCTTGCAGCACTCGCCAGTAGCCCTGCCCGACTGTCCAGCCTGAAAGATCCTGCGCTTCCGCGCCACCATTCTGAACAGGTAATGCGGTTGTCGTCCCGGCATCAATGGCTAATGTCGCCGTGTCACTCCAATCAGACCAGCCCAGATTGTCATTACGTACTCTGGCACGCCAGTACCAGGTATCTCCCGGAAATAATGTCAGTACCGGTGCTGAGCTGCCGTTGAACGGGTCACGGTACGAATCATGGGAATGCTCTGATGATCGTTTCTGCCATTTGTAGATTTCATCATTGCCCATTTTGAGCTGCCCTGAAAAGTCAGCAAGATTGATTGTAGTCAGATCAACCCCCGCCTGCGTATCTGTCGGCATCCCCTGAATACTGCCATCTTGCATCGGCCAGATGTTGTGGGCCCGGGCTTGATTCCCCCAGATATCAAAAACCTCTGAATCAAACTGACTGGCTTTGCTCAGTTGCCATTGCACTTCATAAATGGCGCCAGGATCAGGATGGCTGATAGCCAGATTTAGCTGATTAAAAGCGTGATTACCGTTACCGGCCAGAACTTGTGGCGCCTCTGGCACAACCGGACTGGCTTTCATGGTCAGGGTATCGGACACAGTAAAGGTATCATCCAGGCTGGCAAAACCGCCCCCTTTCGAGGCCACAGTGGCAGTGTAGCGGGTCAGCTGCATGGAAGGTGAACTCTGCTGATTGAACGTCAGCAGATTAAAGCCGAACTCACTCTGACTAATGGCAAAGGTATCGTAATCGCGGGTATCTGTCTGATAGTAGTTATCATCGTTAATTTTTTCACGATAGCCTGCTGCCGTTGCGGCATTGAGCCAAAGGTGCCTGGTATCCATGGATTGTCCGCGGGAATACGCGTGGGTATGCCCAAATAAATGGCCTGTTATCTTGCCGCTTGATCGGGAAAAATCTTCCATCTCAGCCACCATCTCGCAACTGCCGATACTTTCGCCCGATAGCCAGAGTTCAGACAGACACGGATGATGGAACATGCTCAGGACATAATCGACGTTACTGTCCGATTGGGTGTTGATCAACAACTCGCGCAGCCACTGACGCTGTATCCCCAGAATCTCCGCGTTAAATTTACCGTGGTTCTTGGAAATCGGATAACTGTTAAGCCCGACCAAACGTAAGTTGCCGTAATCCAGTGCATACCATTGCTCTTCATAACCCGCCGAACCATTTTCAGGCTGCTGGAAGAAATGACGGTAATTGGTCAGCTCAGCATTGCCGTAAAAATCATGATTACCGGGAACGGCCACCAGCGGAACATAAGGGGTAATGGCTTTCATCTGGTCAAAAAAATCACGACGCCACTGCAACATGCTGTCGCCACTGTTGACTATGTCGCCGGAAATCGTAATCGCCGCGATCTCTGACGCACATTGCTCCGGCTGACTGTGACATACCGTTGGAATAATGCCTTTGGTAATGAGATCGTTCAGCGCCCCCAGGGTGCTGTTATTTTGAGTATCACTGATGGCTACCACATTAAAAGGGGCAGGTGTCATCCCGGCTGCCGGATAGGTTTTGAACACATAGCGTTCAGAAACAGCCGACACGCCAGACGGACTGCCATCGCCGCTGACCACGTAATACTCATAGCGCGTGTCTGTACTTAATCCGGTGATCGCTGCGCTGTATAAATACGTGTTGTCCACGGCAACAGGCTCAACAACAGTAAATTCATCTTGCGTTTCTGCCGGCCTGACCCAAACCGTCGGAGACGTGTCATTAGTTTCAAACAACACAGCCATGCTATTGGCTGTAGGTTGCTGCAGATACGGATGAATAGTAAACGTAACCTGCGTTAATGCAGTCGGAGGCGGAATAACCAGCTCCTTTCCAATCTGGCCTACACCAGCATTGCCTTTTTTATCATCCTGATCCGTTTCCGAGTGCTCATTACACCCCGCTAACAGAGTACTTGTCAGCAAGATAGCCGTGACACTGGCCAGATGCCTGTTTTTGATCGACATGTTTAATCCTTTTTTATCTCTATTCCATGGCGTTAACTGGACTAGTCCAATATTCAGCTGATGATGCTAATTGGTCTGTGTGACAGAGAATCTAAATATGGATGACACTTATCTATCAGTTTATTGACAATGAAATATTGATCTTAGCCTTTGTACTGTCGCCAGCTTAACTGTTCGGATCTTTCTGTTGCCGGGCTCACATTGAGCATGGTGTCTCAGCTCAGGAAGCGACAAACTGGCTTGCTTTACCGTTTTGGCATGATATGTTCTGAACTTCGACTCAATGCAGCTAAACAAATGACAAAATATCAATCACTTGCTAATGATCTAATGCAACAGATCCGCCAGCAGATCTGGCGCTCCGGTGAAAAAATCCCGTCTGTGCGAGCGAGCAGCCAGCAAACCGGCTACAGCACGGCGACTGTGTTGCAGGCATATCAATTGCTGGAAAGTGAAGGATGGCTGGTGGCTAAACCGCAGTCCGGGTATTTTGTCGCTCCCAACATCCAAGCACTACAGGCTTCGCGGCCGGAATCCCCTCAGTCTCCGGTCAACATTAATGATTTACTTTTTGATGTCCTACAGCGAACCAAAGACAGCGATATCGTGCCTTTCAGCTCGGCGTTTCCCGACTCCAGCCTGTTTCCGCAGCAGGAACTGGTCCGCAGTCTGTCCAGTGCCTCGCGCAAAATGGACAACAGAAGTGCATTAACGCACCTGCCGCCCGGCAACCATGATTTGCGCCGGATCATTGCGCAAAGGTACGTACAACAAGGGCTGCAGATTGGGCCGGATGACATAGTGATCACCTCCGGCGGCTTGGATGCACTGAATCTCAGCTTACAGTTTGCCACCCAGCCCGGTGATTATGTCGCGGTTGAATCGACCACTTTTTATGGGGCACTTCAGGCAATAGAGCGTTTGAAGTTGATACCGGTAGAGATAAAGGCCAGCGCTGACGGCGGCCTGGATTTGAAAGACTTCACTGAAAAGTTATCCGCTTATCCGATAAAAGCCTGCTGGCTGATGACCAATGTCCAGCACCCGCTTGGCTACACTCTCAGTCAAGAGCGCAAGCAGACACTGGTAGACATTCTGCGCCAACATAAGGTGTTTCTGGTAGAAGACGATGTGTATGCAGAACTGTATTATTCAGCGGAAAAGCCAGTACCGGCCAAAGCTTTCGATCAGCAGGATCTGGTGTTGCTGTGTGGTTCATTCTCCAAATGTCTGTCACCAGGATTTCGCATTGGCTGGGTAGTGGCAGGAAAACACAGCGAAGCCATTCAGAAACAGCAATTTTTATCGACCATATCAAGCAGTGTGCCTGTGCAGCTCGGGATCAGCCATTACCTGCTTCATGGCGGGTATGACAACCATTTGCGCAAGCTGCGCAGTACATTGCAAGACAGAAAGAGCGCAATGATACACGCGATACGGCGCTTTTTCCCGGACAGTACGGCTGTAACTGATCCCGCAGGGGGCTACTTCTTGTGGCTGACGTTTCCAGCTCCGTTCGATAGTCATGCATTTTATGAGCAAGCCCTTGAGAAGCGTATCGCAGTGGCACCCGGGACGTTATTTAACATCCGGCAAGACGATCTCAGGCATATCAGGCTCAACTATTCGTACGAGATGAATGAAGAAAACCTGGCTGCGATGGCCACACTTGGTCAGTTAGCAAAAGCGTGCCTAAGTGACTGAAGTGAGCCACAAAGTGACTGTTCGGTAAAATACTGTATCAACTGTATCAACAGGAAAAACCGCGGCTGTGATGAAATAGTGACTCTTGCTTGTTAGAGGGTCACAACATGGAAAGAACCACTAAGGTTAAAGACGAAGTCAAATTCATATACATCGCCATTATCTGCGTCTTCCTGGTCGTGTTAGGCCATTTCATTTTGATGAAAAATGTCGCCTATTTTGCCTGGGCTGAAGTTACCGCAGCGGCTATCCCCTTCCTGCTCATCGGGCTGGGCGTGGCAGCCGTTCGCCGGGCAGTAAACATTGATAAGAAAAATACCCCGGCAGAATGAATAATACTGCGCTCTCCTGTATCGATTCAGGGGAGCGCAGTTTGTCAGCCAGTGCTAGTCATGAGCGGCTTCGATCTCATTCGATTTCAGGTATGACGGATGGGTCACCAGCTGCTGTGCATACGCGGCAATGTGCGGAAAATGCGCGAGTGCGCCACTGGTATGCAGGATTTCTACAATGAACGACATCATGATATCTGCCCCTGTCAGCGAATCTCCCACCAGATAACGCTTTCCTGCCAGTGACTGATCGACATAAGCCATGACCTTGGCAATTTCCCCTTCGGCATAACCGGCGAGAAAGTTAGTTTCACAGCCGTCTTTGTCGACGAACATCTTCAACAACAAAGGAAGAATGGCCGAGCTTTCCGCAAAATGCATCCATTGTAAGTAAGCAACATAATCTGCAGTGCCGCGCTCAGGTGCCAGCTTACCCTCGCCATACTTATCAATCAGGTACTCAGTAATAGCCCCGGATTCAGTGACGATCAATCCATCATCCTCAATCACCGGAGATTTACCCAAAGGATGAACCGCTTTCAGCTCTGGTGGCGCAAGGAATGTTGCGCTGTCACGTTGGTAAGGGACGATCTGATAGTCCACACCCAGCTCTTCCAGCAACCAGATAATCCGCTTGGATCGTGATTTGTTCAGGTGATGCAGTGTGATCATAATGCTGTTGCCTCATTGATCTGATTGAACTTAATAGTCTGTTTATTAAACAATTTCTTTGCAAACATCTTCCAGACTAAACCATATCTGTGTCTGTCACCATCACTGCTTATAAACTTTCCAACGCTGTTAGCCGCTTCCGCTGGCCACAAAAAAGCCCGGACGGCGATTTGCACATCCGGGCTTTACTGGTTTTATTGTGACTAGTTAGTAGGAATCAGTCTGGTTTCTGCTGTAACTTTTCTGGGTTACGCAGCCAGTGGATAAGCGTCAGGCTGCACACCAGAATGATAATAGTGGCCGGTAATCCACCGAGGTTAGACAACTGCTTCACGCCATCCACACCCACAGTGCTGACCATAATCCAGGCCACCAGACCAATAATTACCCCCCAGAGTACTTTTATTGGCAGGGCTGCGCCTTCATCAGAGTCCGATTTAAAATCCTTGGTACACAAATCGCCAATGGCATCAGTGCTGGAATCGGCAGCCGTGACATAGGAAATAAATGCGATCATCACCAGAAAGAACGATGTCAGTCCACCCAATGGCAGTTCACCGAAAATATGGTATAGCAACTGTTCAATGCCCCCTTCATTCAACACGGCGTATAAACTTCCGTCTGTGTGCAAGTCCATGTACACCGCCGTACCGGCAAAAACAGAAACCCATAACAGAATGAACAAACTCGGATAAACAACGTTGACCTGAATAAACTCGCGAACCGTATACCCACGGGCAATTTTCCCCAGGAACATGGCCGTGATCGGTGCCCAGGCGAACCACACCGCCCAGTAAAATACACTCCAGTACTGAGGCCATGGATCACTAGCAGCCTGGCCGGTAAACAAGCTCAGCCGGAAGAAATCTTGCAGGTAGGCGCCGACCCCTTCCACACCGATAGCCAGAATATAGACAGTCGGGCCGCAGAGAAAGACAAAGATAAACAGTGCAATCAGCATCCAAAAGTTGGTGGCCGATAAACGCGCTATCCCTTTGGTTAAACCGCTGGCAGCCGAGATCACAAAGGTAGCAACAATCAGGCTGATGAAAATACCCAGTGTCAGGGCATTACGTTCCATGGGAATAAACTGGCTCACCCCACCCAGCAAGGTCAGCGCCCCAGTTCCCAGCGATGACGCCATACCAACCACCAGCGAATACAGTGCCAGCGCATCAATGACATCGGCCATTTTCCCCGTGACATATTTGCCCAGAACAGGACGCATGGCGCTGGTGATCGAAAAAGGCATTTTCAGGTTGTAGAACGCCAGCGCAAAGATCAACGCAGGTACGGCATAAATCGCATATGGCGTTGGCCCCCAATGGAGAAACATCGCTGAAAATGCAAACAACGCGGCATCAGCACTGCCCGCTTCAATACCAAAACTCGCCGGCGGCGAATGCAGGTGATAGATAGGTTCTGCCGTTGTCCAGAACAGCACCCCGACCGCCAGCGTGGTACAGAGTACAATCATAAACCAGCGGGGTTTGCTGATTCTTGGTGTACTGTGATCGCCACCAATTCGGATATTTCCCAGCTTAGAGAAATAGGTAAGCGCAATTAACACCAGCAGGTAAAAGCTGCCCAAACTGAACAACCAGGAGAAATTGGACAGAATCACTCCGTTCAGCGATTTGGTATAGCCAATGAAAGCGTCCAGATCAACCAGACTGAATACCAAAGCACCAACCAAAATCAGAAAGGTTGGAAAAAACACCAAAGGTCGTAACGATTTCAACATTGTATTTTCCCTAATTTATTGTTTTACATGTAGTTACGTTTAATCTTCTCGTCAAAGTCCTTTTCAAAGATCAACATACCTTCATGAAACGCTTCCCAGCGCGCTTTAATATAAAAATACTCATGATCACAGGTCATATGATAATGACTGTGAATCTTTGTCCACCAACCGTCCCGGCCCATTTCCACGGTCAGATCAATCTCGTTTTCAGCACTGAGCGGATCATCGGGATGAATCCGCATTTCCTGCCCTATCTTGAAATCTATCTCTGTATGACAAGAGTTGTAATACTGGCGGCCAAAATCTTCATAGGTTTCCAGCGTTACCAAACCGGTTTTGTAATCGCGGTGTGTAACGCGTTTGCTGTCGCTCGGGCGCAGTGTTTTCCCTGCAAACGTCACAGGCTGATCGTACGCTTTCAGCGGATTAGCCGTGCTGAATGAAGATTTACGGGGGATCTCGATCACACTGTCTTTGGGCAAGATAGTCAGGGTAGCGTTATCGGCAGAAGGCCAGATAAGTGGCCAGTATGCCGTCGAGATGGCAATACGCAGTTTGTGTCCTTTCGGTACTGTGTAGGCAATATGGTTAACCGGCACCTCGACTTCATAAATTTCACCCGGATTAAGCGCTTCAGGAAATTCATGGCTGTTGCGATGGGTCAGGTTCAGTATACCGTGACTTATTTTGGTCACTTGTCCGTCTGGATGCACATCGGAAACACGGACAATGACATTCGCCGACGGTGAGTCAGATACCAGTGCCAGCTTCGCCATAACCTGTCCGACGATAGCAAAATCGTCCTCCAGCACTTCGGAGTCAAACACCAGAGACCCGGCGTCATCAATGCGCTGATCCCCCGGGTGCTCCATGTCCAGACGAATGCCGACGCAGAATCGGCCACCGTCCAGCCCGACTGTCTCAGGTGAACACACAGCGTAAGACGTGACGTGCTCATTCAGAGATTCAGATAACCCGTGTTTACCCAGATAAAACGCGTGCGGGCGGATATCTGAAGATGGCCAGCCAGGCTCAGACATCCACTCTCCGGGGCGACACTCATAGTCCGTTTGCGGCCGTACGCTCTCCTGCAAATAATAATGCAGCGCAGGTTCATCCATCATGCCGTTGTCGTTGCCTTTTAACCAGTGATCCCACCAGCGGACAGACTCAGCCACATAGTCAACCTTTGGGTTCGGGTAGGCAATATTCGGGTATTTGTGCGCCCAGGGGCCAACCAGGCCCTTGCAAGGCACACTGAGGTTTTCCAGCAAGGTAAATACGGTATTACGATAGCCATCTGCCCAGCCGCTCATGGCATATACGGGTACTTTAATATCATCGTAGTTTTCGCAGACCGAGCCGTGTTTCCAGTAATCCGAACGGGTTTGCTCAGTCAGCCAGGGTTTGGTCAGAAAAGGCATAGCCTGCAAACGATCCAACCAGACCGATTTCCACTGTTCCCCGATCAGCGCAGGATCCGGCGAACGGGCCTGAGCGTATGCCCAGAAAAATGCTGCCCAGTCCATGTTGTCATTCAGCAGGCATCCTCCGCTGAAATGAATGTCGTCCCGATAACGATCATCCGTCGAACACTGCGTAATAATGGCTTTCAGCGCAGGCGGGTTCATCGCCGCGACCTGAAGCGCGTTGAACCCGCCCCAGGAGATACCGACCATGCCGACATTGCCGTCGCACCATGGTTGTTTTGTCAGCCAGTCAATAACATCGTAACCATCCTGTAGCTCTTGCTGAGAATACTCATCCGTCATGAAACCCTCAGATTCACCGCAACCACGCAGATCAACGCGAACACAAGCGTAACCATGTGCCGCCGTCTGGGCCATGGTGATTTCATCACGGATGATAGTACCGTCGTTTTTACGATATGGCAGGAATTCGAGAATAGCGGGAACCGGGACTGACTCTGCATTGACGGGTAACCACGCCCGGTAGGCCAGTTGAGTACCATCCGGCAGCGTCAGCATGTCATGATGGATTTCACGTATCATTTGCATAATGTCCTTGAGTCGATGACGTCGGACAACCCATATTAAAGACAGCCGTTTGTGAGTAAATCGCTATTTTGTTAACCTAATATGAACTAAAAGTTAAAGATAACCAGCCCTGATGCCTATTAACAACAAAGCCATACCGCCGATAAGTAACCTGATCTCTTTTGAAGCATCAGCCCGGTCAGGCAGTTTCACAAAAGCCGCCACTGAGCTCTGCGTTTCCACAACAGCCATCAGTAAGCAAATCAAACAGCTTGAAACGTTTTTGCAAACCAGCCTGTTTATCCGGCGGAAAACCGGCCTGGAACTGACTGATAACGGAAAAAACTATCTGGCAACCGTCACCAGTGTGCTTGAGATCCTTGCGCGTGAAACGGTAAAACTGAATAACAGCAATCAGACAGCACCGCTGACAATTGAAATCGGGGCCTGCTTTTCACACTTCTGGTTAATTCCCCGGCTGGATGGTTTTCGCGAGCGCTACCCGGATATACCTCTCAATCTGATTATCAACAATGAAAGGCACATTGGCGATAACGATGATTACGACATCGCTTTCTTCTACTCCGCGATAGATACGCTCAACAAAAATAACCATTTGCTCTTTGCCGAACGCATGCTGCTGGTTTGTAGCCCAGCATTTCTCGCAAAGCGCCCGGAGTGCAAAGATATCCAAACCATTTGGCAACAACCCATTCTTATGCTGAAGGATGCCAAGTCCTTTTGGGAAGGCTGGCAAACCTGGGCAAATCGTTATGGTATCCCCTACCAGGAGCCGACTAATGTCATTCAGATGGAAGAGCAGGTCTCTATCATTCAGGGCGCGCTCAGCGATGCGGGTATTGCTCTGGCCTGGGACTGGCATGTCCGCACTTTAATAGAAGAAGGAAAACTGATCGCACTGACTGAACCAGTGGAGTGCGACAGTAATGCATTTTTTCTCAGTATTTCTGAAACAAGCCAGCACCCCAATGCCAGAACCTTCGTCAGTTGGGTTTTAGAACAGGAAATGCAGATAAGCGGATTCGATTGATCTGCATCAAGCCATCTTTTGCCATACCAGATACAGTGGAGCTCTCCATGTTTTTGGGAAATGCATGTGTACGTTTGCCCCTGACTTGCAGGGGCTTTTTTTCACCCTGGCCCTGCCCTGCTCACTCGCCTTTTCTGTCTCTTCTCTCCGGTACGGCAATGCACTGTGGTTCCAGCTATATTTATGTCAATACTGGCTGCCGCAAAAGCACCGGATGAATAATTTAGCTGTTGTTCTGAAAAGAATATCTTCCGCAGCCAGATGATTGAACACGCGCTTCAGGAGGAGTAAGCTTCTGACGCCTGAAAACACATCATTAAATAAGGAAAGCTATGAGCAGTAAGCGTACCTACCCGATTGGCACTCCTGGCCAGAAATGGACCATGAAAGAGAAGGCAGAGTGGCTGGCCCGGCTCACCATCAAGCGTTCCTATCTGGACGAAGTGGTCACTAAGATCGACGCACTGAAAGATCGCTTTGATGTCGCTCAGTATGGCGCTCTGTCGTATGACACAGAAAAGTACCCGCTGTTCGTCATCAAATCCCGTCACTGGAATGCGCAAAAGCCGACCATTCTGATCACAGGTGGCGTACATGGCTATGAAACCAGTGGTGTTCATGGTGCGCTGCAGTTTGTCGATGAAAAAGCGCAGCACTATAGCCAGTATTTCAACATTCTGGTTGCCCCTTGTGTCAGCCCCTGGGGTTACGAGACGATTAATCGCTGGAACCCGCATGCGATCGATCCAAACCGTTCCTTTTACGACAACAGCCCGGCGGAAGAATCGGCGGCGCTGATGAAAATGGTCAGCGATCAGGGCGCAGAGATCCTGGCTCACATCGATCTGCATGAAACCACAGATACCGACGAAACCGAGTTCCGTCCGGCTTTAGCGGCGCGTGATGGTATTGAGTATAAACCCGGCAGCATTCCTGACGGTTTTTACGTGGTGGGCGACACCGACAATCCTCATGATGCCTTCCAGAAAGCCATCATAGATGAAGTGCGTAAAGTCACCCATATTGCCCCGCCTGATGACGAAGGAAACATCATAGGTTCTCCGGTTTCCCAGGAAGGCGTGATTGATTATCCGCTGAAGAAACTCGGCCTGTGTGCCGGTCTGTCAGACTGTCAGTACAGCTCCACCACGGAAGTGTACCCGGACAGCCCGCTCGTCACGCCAAGCGAATGCAACAACGCACAAGTCGCGGCGATTGTAGGGGCACTGGAGTATATTCTGAAACAGCAATAATCCGCTGCTCCAGCCTGTGTGGCAGCCCTTCCGCTGCCACAATATACAAGGTGCGCTCGCAGTGATTCACTGAGATTGCCAGATAATAACCTTAGGAGACTTACCGTTAGCCTGCGATATCTCTGCCCGGATACTCATAGCGGGCAATGTCACAAGCTGGCTGTCTACGCGAACTTGAGTCACATTATGGCTGAAATTTGCCACTATCTGACTGCCATCGCTGAATCTTGTTCTTTGCAAAGAGCCATCACTATTCAGCCAGTCAAATCCCACTAATGCCTTATCCCACAATGCCTGATGCAATGGCATGAATCCCCGCTGATAATCTTGTAATGCTTTGATTCTGGGCGAAGTCGCAGAGGCTGCTTCATCACGGGTTAAATGCACCATGGGTGGCGTGTTATAAAGCATACTGGTCAGATCCCGGATGCCTTTCACATCAGAAAACTTCAGGCTATCCATATGCCAGTGATGGTTATTGATCAGCTCATCATGAAACACCGCCTGGTATAAGGGCACTTTAAAAGCCGGCGAGAAGAACAGGGTTCGGTACGGCTCCTTCACTGTTGCCGGCTTAAAAAAGAAGGCCGGCTTATTATCCGGGTACCAGGCACCAAGGTAATAGGGCGACTGACGGTTATGTTTCATCTCTTTATCCGTCCAGCCAAACCCCGTGGTTTCCATGCCATGGGCAAACACCACACCTCGAGTGGTGATACTGTTGCCATCTTCCGATCCCAGCAGCACCCCTTGCCCGCTCACCCACTCTAGCCGGTCGTTGAATGCCTTCGCCATTGCCCGCTGAGACATACCGCCGGTCGCAGCACTTTCATTCCCGGATGCAGCCAAGCGGCTTTTATCGGAATAATCTTCACGCACCATACCTGTTGCATCAACGTCCAAAAACAGGCTGTTAAACTGCCCCAGCTCAAGAATGCGTGAGATTCGCTGTTTGGCATAGTCCGTTTCACAGCCGGGGTTGAGGTAATTGCCTTGCCCGCGAAACCCCGCCTGATTCTGCCCATCGGCGCGTTCAATAGCGCAACGCGTTCTGATTGCTGCCGGAATGTGCGCTGTTAACCAGCTCTCGTTATCCGTTTTATCAATAGCCGTATTATAAGAATCATAAGTCGCGACCAGATATCCCGCCGCTTTTGCCTGTTCAACCACCTCGGGCTGATAAAAAGCAGGTAACCAGTTGTCCAGCCCCAGCCACAATTTCTGCAGTCCTGCTTGCTTGAGTGTTTCAAGTACAGGCGAAGACAGGCTTTGTCCCCATTTGTCAGAAGCAAGCAGAAATGGCGCCGCATGGCTTGCTAAATACGCTTTCCTTTTTTGAATCGCAGCAAACTGGTCGGTAATTTGCTCCCATGGGCCCGCATTTTCGCTAAAAGGAAAAAGCGCGGACAAAGAGTGATTAACAGACTCGACCAAAAGACGTTGTTGATAGCGATCCAAGCTGACAGGCTGATTAGCTGTTGTCAGTGGCAACAATTGTGTCTGGGCTTCACGGCTCGCGAAGGCGCTCAGCTCTGACTGATGAAAGTACCATTTCAGCAACCCAGTCCAGTCGGTCACATCACTTTGCGAGATACCGTCGCTACCGAACAAGTACACATGGCTCGCGCCGATGATTTTGCTGACATCCGGATTGCGGGCAGCCTTATCCCGCAGACTTTCTCTCTCGCCCTGCTCGTCTCGCCAGCGCCGGTACCGGATGGCGCCAGACAGCCTGTCTTGCCCGCTATGGATCAAGACCTGAAAAGGCTGATTCCAGTTCAGAGGGGTAAAAGCGTGGCTGGAGACCATATCAACAGCAGGTGAGGTATCAGCCGCCTTTGCCGTTACCTCTTTGAATGCCAATGCATTGTTAAATGGATTGACTAACAGATAAGAAAAATATCTGGCCGGATTATCAAGCTCATTTTCGTTGTCTGTGTTCACCTGGCTGTCAGCGCGTTGCCGGACCTTCTGAGTCCAGAACGGCATTTTCAGATCCTGCGTGGAATTGCTGCCTGAATATTCATCCTGCAAATACCTCGCCCAAAGCCTGTGATGAACAGGCACTCTGATCCCTTCATTAAACGGTAACAACAGCTCAGTAGTGGATGTTTCCGGCAAATCAAACCAGTTCAAGACGATGGGGTGACTGCGAGTGATACTGGCACCGGAAAGCAACTGAAACTGGAGCGTCAGGTCGCCTGATTCTAATTGCGCTGTCACCTTGATATTACTGGGTTGCCACAGCCATGACGCATTATCACGCTGAGACTTCTGCCGTTGGCTGACACTTTGTTTTTCGTTATTTACCCTGGCACCCGCCTGGTTCAGATCGTAAATCAGGCTGTCGGTATGCCAGGTAATAGCGAGCGATTCGGGATCAATCTCGACTCGCTGATCGTTGTCACGTAATGAAATAATATCGGCAGCCACTTTGCCACAAGGCATTAGCAAAATAGCTGAAAGTAATATCGCTTTACATGGCTGCAAGTGCGCTCGCTGGCCCGTCACAGGGGCTGCTTTCAATAACATGGGGGTCTTCATCCTAATACCTTGGGTTAATAAACACCGGTATTACACATGGTGCCGGACACCAAATTGTCACCCCTATGTCTTCATTCGCACAGGTGGACAGGTGGACAGGTGGACAGGATGAGTGATTAGTCTGTCAGCATGTACCTGACAGGCACTGTCAGCCGATGCACGTTTTCAATTTTAATCGCCCCTTGAAAATAACTGTCTGCCACTACCGCACTTAACCAATTCGCATTATCAGGTTTGTCACGGGGCGGCACGCCATGCCCCTGAGCATCCAGTACTAGGGTTTCAGCAGGGGTTGCCAGCTGATAGCCACTGTCGAACCATTGCCATTGCAATCTCTGCCTCTGACAGGCATTTCGATCCGCAGAGAGATCCGGTGAAAACACGAAAACCCCGGCTGTACTCTTTTCTGCCTGCTGTAATTGAATCGCTGGAGCCCTTGCTGTTTCCTGCAGCGAAGTCAGAATCAACGGATAATGTTTCTCCCCAACACTCAGCTGATAGTATCCATCAGGCACGGATTGAAACCATTCCTGGCTTTCCAGTTCGCTGTAGCCCTCTACCGGCGTTGAAGTTGCCCCCGATAGCCATTGATTGCCCCGCGAATCCGTCAGGCTCACTTCCATTGCATGTCCGGCGCCATCAATCGAGAGTTTAAGCTGATACACCCTCTGGCTGAGATTTACTTTATCCTGTATCGACAGCGAAATTCGGGGTTGGTCAACCCAATCTGACAGTGCTCCCGGATACTCAGTCAGCCTGCGTCCACAATCTGACTGATTAATCAGCTGCTGAAAAACAGGTTGCCATAAGTCCGGGGTAACCGGTTCTGTACTCTGCTGCAAAACGACCTGTAACTCTTGCCACGCCAGCAGCATATTGTGATCGGCCAGAGCCTGATAAACCCGCTGTAATGGCGTGGGCATAAACCAGCCACCGGCTGCGGTACTCCCGGCCTGCACCTGATCTGAGGCTAATGCAGGACGACATACACAAGCGGCAAGCAACAGGGAAAATACCATGCCTTTAGTGCTAAAAAATCGCACGGATTACTCCTTTCTTAGCCGGTAGCCAACGCTGCGGACTGTATCGATTGCCAAAGAGGGAAATTTCTGCCGCAAATGCAAAACATGATTGTCGACTGTCCGGGTAGAGGGAAATGCCTGATATCCCCACACCTTATTCAAGAGTTCATCCCGGTGATAAACCCGTCCCGGATTCTGAACCAGCAACGCAAGCAGCTGAAATTCTTTAGGTTTCAGAGGTACATTTTGCTGATCCATCATGACAGTCTGATAAGACAGATTCACCACAAGGTTTCTATATTGGAACTCGACTTCTCCTAACGGACGAAGTTGGGCCTGAATCCGGGCTAGCAGCTCCTGATGTGAAAACGGTTTGATGACATAATCTTTCGCGCCGGCACTTAACCCTTCAATACGGTGATCGACATCGGTTTTGGCCGTTAAAATGATCACCGGGAGCGCTTTCACTGACAGCCAGCCAGGCAGCCATTTCACACTGTCACCTTCAGGTAACTGGCGATCCAGCACAACCAGATCGGCCTGAATCCAATGTTTTTCCACATCCGATATTTTTTTGATCCAATCACAGCGATAACCGTTTTTGGCCAGATACATCGAAAGACCTTCACCCAGTAACACATCGTCCTCAACCAGCAAAACCCGGCTCATAGTGGCAACTCCAGAATGTACCTGGTTGGATGCCGTAAGTGAGTCATGCGCCCGCCAATCCGGCGCATGATACGGTTGACTATCATCAGCCCAATCCCCATACCGTCCCCTTTCTCAGTTAGTAACCACTTTTCCCAGCGTGCAGGCGATGCCCCTTGATCCCTCACCTCAATAACCAGGCTGTCAGAGATTTGGGCATCAAGGTATATCGGTGGCTTGCCATGTAAAACGGCATTACGCAGCAGATTATCCAAGCACACGCCCAGCCAGTAATAAGGCAGCGACACCCTACGATCTCCGTCGATATGGCAGTGCAAGTCATACTGGCTGGCTATGCTCTCCAGCCACTCTGAAAACTGAGCGTCTTGCTTATCTAGCCCTTCTTCCCGGCGTCCACTGAGAAACCCTTTGCTGGTTTCTGTCAGCCGGTAGAGGCGCTGGTAGTCGCCCAGCAGCCGGTAAAACGCATGCTGACTTTGCTCGTTCAAGTGATCATATTCATCTCTGAACTGCTCCACCGTAAAACCAAGGCTGGTAATGGGTGTTCGCAATTCGTGCGTCAGCAATTGCAGGATAAACTGCCGCTCTTTCATTTCCCGTCGTCGCTCCAGCCCCAGCCTGAAAATCAGCCCAAGAATAATGACAAGTAAAATAAGCATGCCGCCCTGCCACCAAAGCGCATTGGTACGACGAAGCTCAATACATAAGTTACTGTACTGAAAACGACAACTCTCGCTGATCTGGTCACTAGACCGGGTGATCCTGATACCCGCCTTGTCTGCTATCGGTTGCCATTGCTCCGGGCTTAACACATCAATGCCAGTCAGAGTGTTGCGCCACAAGCGGCCACTTTTCGTCAGAAAATGCCGCGAGCCGCCCAGAATAGCCGACTGACCCGTATCAGAAAGCGAGGCAAATATACCGTGTAACGGATGCAGCGGATGGGCAAGAGTCAGGCTGTTGGCATGCTGCTGAAGAAATGCATTCGCGTCACTTCCATCATGATGATCTCTCAGGTAGTTCACATACCTGTCTGCATAGCTGCCACCGGCAGGGTGCCTCTCGGACAGGTGCTGACTCCATTGCGATGGAAGTTTACCTTCGCGGCACAAGATCAGTTCAAATTGCACCGCTCTGCGCCAATCCGCACTGTCACTCAACACATTGTCGTCTTCAGAGCAGTGGGTATGAATGTGGTAAAGTGTTTCTATCTGCGCCCAGCTGAACCGCTTTAAATCTGGGTACTGACTGACAGGTAACAGCAATTCCTGCGGATACTGATTCAACGACTGCTGACTGATTTGATCTTCACCCTGCACTGTTGCAATACGATCAGAAAATGCCTGCCATTGTTGATGGGCCAGATGTGTTTCCGGCTGCCCGCATACAGGCAAGGCCACTAATAACAGCGGAAGCAATGCATTCCTGACCATTTAACTCTCTCAGAAAAAATAATGCGCGATCATACACAATGCTTGTCGTGACATTGTCTCCGCAATGTCACTGTTTGGCATTTTATAAGTGCCGTTCCATGTGGTTATTCGTCAGTGATTGCCCTGTTAACCACTGCAATCAATGTGTCCAGCGCGCATTTGGCTGCGTTATCCGGCTCTCCCGGTTCGGGCAGCGCGTAGCCGATATTAATTCGCAGGCTGTCCCGGTACAGATCCCGCAGAGTGAAACACTCACCCAGCCTGATATCCAGCTTAGCCTCAATCAGCAAAGACTTAATTTTTGCCTCATCCATGCCTGGTATCTGTAACCAAAGTACTAACCCGCCAGCAGGATCACTGATACGAACTGTTTCCGGCAGATGCTGCTGCAAATATTCTCGGTAGCGCCGCTTATGGAGCAACAAATCAAACCTTTGCGTTTTCAAATGACGCGCATACTGGCCACTATCGATAAAATCAGCGACGGCCAACTGTATCGGCAGCGATACACCAAAGCAGCCTGCCGCATGTTTGCTCAGATACTGATTCAGATAACGTCCCGGCAAACACCAGCCAAGGCGATAGCTGGCGGCCAATGTTTTGGATACGGAACCGCACCAGAGTATATATCCGCTTTTGTCGTAATATTTTGCTGGTAAGGGCACTGTATTGCCGTGGGGTAATTCCATGTACACATCATCTTCAATCACAGGAATTTCATAACGGGATGCCATCTTTGCCAGTCGCTGCTTTTGTGACGGTGACATCGTAATACCCTGCGGATTCATATGAGTCGTACAAAAGAGACCGGCTTGAACCGTCCCCTGCTGCATGTGATGTTCCAACTGGTCCAGATCTATGCCGCTGTCCACAGACGGAATCTCCACGATATTGCGCGACATTTCCCGCAATAAGGTTAACAGTCCGTTGAAACATGGCGAGCTGACAGCAATGGCATCGTCAGGTTGAGTACAGACTTCAATGGCCGTGCGTATGGCATCCATGCAGCCGTTTGTGATGGCCAATTGCTCAGCGGTGAAATGAAAACTGTAATTCGCAAAATGTGCAGACAAGACACTGCGCAACATAGCCTCACCCTGTCGGGTGGGATAAAAGTTCAACCTTTCACCAAGGCGCCGGTTTGTACGCCGGAAGCTCTGTTCCATCTGACTGGTCAGTTTATGAGTGACTTCAAAGCGGGAATAGCCCAGCGGCCCGGCGAACTGACTGTCAGGCGCATTTCCCTTGTCCAGCGAATAGTCAGATGCCAATGCCAGCTGACTTTCAAACTGCGCCAGATCCGGTAAGCGCAGGGTTGATCGCTGTGCTACGTAATAACCGGATTGCGGTTTAGCGACAATCCAGCCCTGAGATTCCAGATGCTGATAACAATTCAAGGTAGTGGTCATGCTTACCTGATGTAATTGTGCAAACTGGCGCAATGAGGGCATGCGGACTTGAGCAGCCAGCAGACCTGATTGAATATCGGCAATATACTGCTCAGCTAATTGTTTATACCTCATGGCGTACCCTTTTCAGCTTGAAACACAAACTGTGCTCTTTTTATTGTTAAAAATTGTATCTGCACCTTTCTGCGACGGTAATCCACAATGTTGGTTAAATCAACAATGGAGTACAACGCATGACATTTAAAGATGCCTGCCTGGGCTTATTCGTGATGTTCATTTGGGGCATCAATTTCTCTGTGATCAAACTGGGCGTCAGTCAGGCTGATCCTCTGCTGATGACTGCAATTCGATTCACACTTGCGACAATGCCACTGATCTTCTTTGTTCGTAAACCGGATGTTGCCTGGCGCTACCTGGTGAGTTACGGCGTGCTGTTTGGAGTGGGTGTATGGGGCATGGCATCCTGGTCAATCACCGCCGGACTGTCTGCGGGAATGACATCAGTGTTACTGCAGACCAATGTCATTTTTGGTCTGTTCATTGGTTATCTGGTTTTTCGCGACAGATTCACAATACACAAAGTCATTGGCGCCCTGTTTGCGTTTACCGGGTTGGCTTTATCCCTGATGGCCACTGACGGCACCATCACAATAAAAGGTGTGGCTTTAGTGATGATATCTGCATTGTCCTGGAGCCTGGTCAGCACCCTGGTGAAGAAATCAGGCACCCGACAACCCTTTGCCTTCAGTATCTGGGGGATGGCATTTGCGCCTCTGCCATTGTTGCTCTTTGCACTCTCGCTAAATGGTACAGATATCATCACCACCACGATTAACAGCTGGAATGGCTACACCACTTTCTCAGTCCTATTTCAGGCCTATCCGACCACGGTATTTGGCTACTGGGTATGGAATCGTATGCTGGTGAAGTATCCGCTCAGTACGGTCGCACCGGTCAATCTGATGGTGTCAGTATTCGGCTTGCTCGGCGGCTATCTCTTTTACGGTGAGCATGTCGGTGCTTTACAGGTCATATCTGCAGCAATGATTCTGGCGGGTGTGCTCATTATTCTGCTCAAACCCGGCAACACTTTTTTGGCTGCCAGACTGGCTCAATGGCGCGTAAGGAAAGTTTCTGATCAAAAAGTCTGATTCACTAAGCCACCTGACGACAGGTGGCTTTTCTTTTGCGTTCCGATCAGCGCGTCAGCAGAGACTAAAGGGTGACCTGTCCAACGTCTGCGGTGATGTCAGGTGCAAGGACTGGCTCACGATTCGCCAGTGACCGCGCCAGTTTTTCAGCCTCGGCATAGGCCGCTTTCAGCGATGCCTGATGGCGGCTATCACCAAATTCCTGGTAGCCGGCACTTATTTCATAGGTCTGTTCCACCCCCAAATAGTGACTCATAACACGAATATGCGGACCAAGGTGATTCATCGCTTCGCGGACTCCTCCGGCTTCAAAACCAAATTCACCTGTAGAGGTAATGAGCACCAGTGTTTTCCCGGTTAACATCGGCGACAAAGGAAAATCACCCCGTTCCAGATCAAATGAAAAAGTTTTATTGATGCGTATTACCTGGTCAAACCAAGCTTTCAGCGCAGCAGGCAGACCATAGTTGTACATTGGTGTCGAGATGACTATCGTATCCGCCGCCATGACTTCCTCAATGAATTCATCAGACAGTGCCAGCACTTTCCTTTGGGCAGCGGTCCGATTCACCTCCTGAGTAAAAGCCGCTGCAATCCAGTCCTGACTAATGAACTCTGGCGGGTTAATACCAATATCCCTATGTATCACAGCGGTTTGCGGAGCATTAGTCAGCCATACATCCATAAAAGAAGCCGCTATTTGTTTAGAAATTGAATTATGGCCTGAAACGAGATTATCAGTCCTGCGTACACTGGCATCTAAATGTAAAATTGTCATCCGCTTATCCTTCTGTTCCAAAGTAAGTTGTGGTCAGAGAATATTGTCTGCCTGAGTGACAGTAATGACAAAAGGGATATACTTTCACATAGATGAAAAAAACTCACCTTTAGGTATATTGAATGTTCGCCCGTCTCCCCTCACTCAACAGCTTTCGCGCGTTTGAAGCCGCCGCCCGTCTGAAAAGCTTTAAAGACGCCGCTGCTGAGCTTTATGTTACGCCAACCGCTATTTCTCATCAGATTCGTCAACTGGAAGCGCAGATGGGTACCCAGCTATTTGAACGAAAAACCCGATCTGTTGTGTTAACCCTGGAAGGAGAAGAATTACTGCTTTGCACACACCAGGCGCTTAAACAGCTGCAATCAGGGGTGAATAACATACGTCGTCAGGCCAGCACGATTACCGTGAGCACGACTTCTGCCTTCGCCAGTTTGTGGCTGGTACCAAGGCTGGAACGGTTCCGACAACAGCATCCTGAACTGGATGTCGTTCTGAAAACCGGTGAGAGTAAAGAAGATGTCGAACACGACAGACGATTTGATGTGGCTATCCGTTATGGCCATTGCCCGGCTTCGGATCCACAATCTATCCTGCTGACAAAAGAAACATTATGTTGCGTAGCCTCACCTTCGTATTGTGAGCAGGTAAAAACAGCAGCAAACGCCACTGTTTTTACCACCCGATGGCAAAATACCGATTTACCTGCCATTGAACCTTCACTTGAAAGTTTAACTCCGGCCGCTGCTGCGTCTGTGAGTATCCGGTATTTTGATCAGGAAAATCATGCGGTACAGGCTGCATTAGCAAGCCAGGGCGTGGCTTTTATCAGTACGTTACTGGTACAGCAACCCCTGAGTGAAGCATGGCTGATACCGCACCCTGCCTTTGCGTCATTGCAAAAAACAGGGCTTGAATATTACGCAGTCATCCCTAGCCGACACAAACAAACTGCCGCGGTTCAGCAGTTTGTTTCCTGGCTTCAGCAGACACTCACCTAGATGCTGTCACCCTCACTCACGGCGTGACTCAGCCACCAGTGCATCCAAAAAGCTGAACAGGGCGCGGTTCATTTCACTGTAATCGGCATTGCGCAGCTGATCAGCCGTCTGAATGAAGGGCTTATTTTCGTGATTGTTGAGATCGTCGCCAGAGTATCTGATGAGACCTTCCACCGAGTCGCGGGTAAATTCGGGGTGGCACTGAAAGCCATAGGCTAGCGGGGTATAACGCACAATCTGGCGCGGACAGCCCAGACTGGTTGCCAGCACCTGGCATTCAGGTGTCAGCCCCGGCATGTCATTATGCCAGTGACCAACAACCAGTTCAGGCGGAAACCCTTCAAACTTGCGATCCAGCCTTGCGTGTTTGTTAAGCACGATGGGAAAGCAGCCCACTTCCGGTTCCAGACTCCGGCTATGCGGCGCACCTAACGCTTCCCCGAGAAGTTGTGCCCCCAGGCAGAACCCGACCACGGGCGTTTTGCTCGCGACAGCTTTTTTGATCAGCGTAATTTCCGCTGCGGCATCAAAATGCGGACACTCTTCTCTGGTGGTTGCCGGACTTTGCGGGCCACCCAATACAATCAGCAGATCCATATCATCACCGCGTTCTGGTAGTACCTCGCCCAGATAAACACGCGAATATGACGTCGAATAATTACGTTGATCAATCCACTGTAATAAAGCGCCTGGTCCTTCAAACGCTTCATGCATAACAAAATGTACTTTCATTGCTTTTCCTTTGCGTTTTGTATTTGAGTTACGATGACACAACCCATACTATGCGCGAAACGATCCGGTCAGGTAGCGACAATATGACAAAAAATATCGATAAAAAGACATATGCAACACCTGATGGCAATACACTGATCGCGACCTATTCGTGCCAACCTCTTCTGATCAACACCCTGAATATGGCCAAAGGCTTTCACGACAAACCGCATCAGCACGCGTGGCATCAGATTATTTTTCCATCCAGGGGATTATTGAAATGCAGCACTGACACACATCAGTTCTATATCCCGCACCACAGGGCATTGTTTATTCCGGCACACACCCGGCACGAGTCCAGGGCGCTGCAGGACACCACATTTATCGCCGTGTACCTGAACCCTGAGTCCTTAAACCGCTTACCGGCTTCCAGCCAGCCGATTGAAGTGACGCCGTTTTTCCGCGAACTGATCCTGAAACTCAGGCAATCTGTTTTGCGCGATCAACAGCAACCACCTGGCATCTTGCGCCTGCTGGCAGTACTGGAAGACGAGTTAAGCGCAGACAAAGACAGTTCACTGGAGCTGCCCATGCCGCAAGATCGCCGGCTTGCGCCTATAGTCGATGAGCTGCTGATTCATCCCGGCAGCACAAAAACTCTGGCGCAATGGGCTCGGCAGACCGGCGCAACCGAACGGACATTGTCCCGGGTGTTTCAGAAAGAAATTCAACTGACGTTTCCGCAGTGGCGGCAGCGCCTGCGGCTCATGACGGCAATGACGCTGCTTGAACAGGGTTTACCGGTGCAGGATGTGGCCCATGAAATTGGCTACCAGTCTGTTTCCGCTTTCATTGAAGCGTTCCGGCTGGCCTTCAAACTGACCCCGCAGCAGTTTAAGCATCAGCGCACTATTGAGTAACTGCACGCAACTGAGCTACTGATTGCCTTTTTCAATTAAGGCTTCATCCGTGATATGCACTATCTGTTGCTCTTCTTCAGTCAGCCGGGTCTTTTTCCACGTTCCTCGCTTAAACCAGCAAAATGCAAATACGGCGACCACCACATTGGTGACAGCAAACGACCACCAGATACCGTTATCCTGCAGCGCCGTATGTTTTGACAACACATAGGCCAGCGGAAATTGCACCATCCATTGTGACACCAGTGCAACCATCATGGCGTTCTGCATATTACCTGAGGCCCGAAACGCGGAGACGACGCAAAGCTGTACCCCAATACCGCCCCATGTCAGGCACATAGTACGCAAAAAGTGGGCACCTTCTTTGATCACCTCAGGATCATCCGGTATAAACACAGCGATCAGATGAGGAGCGAAAACATAGAATACGATGCCGATCACCGTCAGACCGAGAAAGCCCCACAGCGTGCCCAGCAAGGTGATTTTTTCAGCCCGCTCAATCTGGTTCGCCCCTATGTTCTGTCCCACCAAGGTCGACACTGCCATCGACAGCCCCATGGCCGGAATCATGACAAACTGCAGCAAGTTGGAACCCACGCCATAAGAGGCAATCGTCACTGTCCCGAAACTCGCCACCAGAAACGACAGAATGATCATCCCCAATGCACGGGCAGACAGCTCTACTGAGCCAGGGACACCCAGAAAAAAAGCTTTTTTAATATAGGCAAAATCGGGCTTGAAGTTGTGCCATTCCAGCTGGATGCCATGTCTGCCCCGCATGAAAACCATCAGGCCCAGTATTGCAGCAATTGACTGGGTGACCAGTGTCGCCAGCGCCGCCCCCATGACACCCAGTCCTTCAAAACTGCCAAGGCCAAAAATAAACAAAGGGTCCAGAAAAAAGTTGAGGATCACAGTGCCGAAGACAATCATCAGCGGGATCTTTATCTGCCCGATCCCCCGCATCAGCGACTGAAACATGGCAAATAAAAAGACAAAAATCACCCCGATAAACGACACGTGCATGAACTTGAGCGCATCGCCATAGACCTTTTCGCTCACGCCCAGTAACGTCAGGAAATAGGGCGATAGCAAATAGCCAGTGAATCCCAGCACCACGGATGTAACCGCGACCATCAGCATGGTCTGAGCCGCCACATGGTTCACTTTGTCCCGGCACCCTGCCCCCATGTATTGTGCAGATAACGTTGCGCCCGCCATGGCTAACCCTGAACCTAACGCAATCACCAGAAAGGTAACGGGCATGCTGACAGACACAGCCGCCACTTCAGATGCGCCCAAGCGCCCCACCCAGAATGCATCTGTCAGCTGATAGGCCGACTGCAGAATATTGGCCAATATAATGGGAACCGCTAACGATATAAGTACTTTATTGATAGGACCTACGAGAAACCTGTTTTGCCTGTCTGTCATCGCCATGCCTTATGCAGTTATCGTTATAAATACGTTTTGAAAATGCGGATACTTTAGTCAATATAGTTAGTCAGGCCACTATAAGCATTCGTTTTTGTGGTCTTTTTGTATGGTCTTTTTGTATGGTCTTATTACAGGTTGATAAATGATCATCTGCTTCTGGTATTGCGGTTACAGCGGGGTTTGCTGCTATTGTCAGTGCCGATGGCAAACAAAGCATGCAGGATATTACATTGAGTGCCGTTCTTCTTAGCTCCACCTCTTATATTCCTCTCACCCAGTGATACATTGACGCCCATTTTCCTCGCCAGATCATAATGCAGCCATGACTAATAAACAGCATACTGTACTATTAGTTCGATAAAACCCAGACCCAAGAATATTCAGTTACCACTCGAATCCTCACTGAACAACTAACACAACATAAATAACAATAGCAACTATTATCAACAGCGTTATTGTCACGATTAAAAATAAAGCATATTTGTCCCCTTCCTATTGACGCAGTCAATATAAATTACAACAGGGATAAAGTATAAAGCTTCGAATCCTTCCTTAGTTTTTTCATCTCTTTATTAGTTACCCGAAGAAACAAACCAACACTTTAAAAACCATATTTTTTATTCTTAATGAAAAATAAAAACATACCGTAATGACTAGCTTTAACGACATAGCAAACATTGCATCAAATTAACTGTCAGAAAAAATTACACCATAAAAACAAACGCGGCAGGAATTAAATGAAAATAAATTTAAATCAACAAGTTAAACCACCGAACAAAAACGGCATGAATTTGGCATTAATTCGTCGTGAGATAATTAAATACTAATAAAGCAGGGGGTATATCATGAAAATCTCATCTACATTTCGAACTGTTCGCACTGGTTTATATGTCTCAGGTCTCTTGTTATCATCAACCTCACAAGCAGGACTGGTAGACATATTTGCGTTTTCAAGTTATTTTTCTCCTGACAATACAAATGTTTATGTAGATACACCACTCGACAACTACGGCATTGGCTACAGTGACATCCCCTACGAGTTTGTCACCTCTTTCACATCTGCGCTTGATAGTGATAACTACGGTACATTACAGTGGCAGATCAAAAATAACTCCGGCAGTAGCTTTACGGATGTTCTCATTGTGGGTGTATTAGATGCAGTCATTGATTTTTACGGTGATGATGATTATGCCTATAATGCCGGCAACAGTGCCGACAGTTGGGAGATTAATGACAGCTATGATCTTTCCGGAAACTTTTACTACTATGGCTTAGCCCTCAATAATTCAGTGACTCCAGCTTTCTTTTCACATGGGCTCGCGCTGGGTTTTAACATCGATGAGTTCTCACACGGCTCTATTTTATCCTTCACCTATACCCTCAAAGACTATGGTCCTGGGTTGCATTTAACCGACAACTATTACACCGACTTATATTTCGACGGTACGTATCAAGTTCCGGAACCCGGCTCTCTGCTTCTGTTCACTACTATTTTATTTGGAGCAAGTGTGTCACTAAGAAGACGTCTTAAAATTAACTCATAGATTTATTTAACATTAACCAATAATAAAATCTCTGAAGTAAGCATTGATCGTTGTTTATTAATGCGAGGGAATAATAATGGAAAAAAGTAGAAAAGCAATGCGCTTTGGTGCACTAGGTTGCGCCATTGCTTGTTTTAGCTTGGGGGCTGTATTTTTTGCACAATCTGAAATACCTGCCGAAGAACCTGAACCAATAGAAAGTTTGATTCCTGAAGCACTCACGAACCTTCAAGTACCTCTACCTGATTTAACCGGTATTGTAAGAGACAAAAACATCGCCATAAAACTTGGCAAAGCCTTCTTTTGGGATCAGCAGGTCGGCAGTGACGGGCAAGCCTGTGCCAGCTGCCACTTCAAAGCGGGTGCTGATGGCAGGATCACCAATATTCTTACTCCCGGCCTGTTGCGGGTCGATGCCAATGGCAATCCCGACCCTGATACCGATTTTGGCGGCACCGTACCACCCAGCCCGATGGCAACCGATGGCTTTACCGCCGGTAACCAAGTGGCACGGGCCAATATCACACTCACCCCGGACGATTTTCCATTTCACCAGCTGGTTGATAAAGATGACCGCAATTCAGCCATTGTATACTCCACCAATGACTCCGCTACATCACCGGGAACCTTCGATGGTTCATTCGGCACTGTGATTCCCAGAGATCTGAATGAGTACTGTGGTGACCCGGAAGGCAGCATTTTCCATACTCAGTCCAACCTGGCTACCCGAAAAGTCGAACCGAGGAACACCCCAACGGTCATCAATGCTGCATTTAACTTCAGAAACTTTTGGGATGGTCGCGCCAACAATATCTTTAACGGTACCGACCCGTTCGGACGACGTAATGAGCAAGCGAGGGTGATGATCCTTAACGGCCGTACTCCCGAACTTGCCCGGATCGATCTCAACAACGCCAGTCTGGCTTCTCAGGCTGTCGGGCCAACATTGAGTGATTTTGAAATGTCCTGTGCAGGCAGACAGTTTGCCGATGTCGGTCGACGCATCGTTAGCCTGAGACCACTGGCACAGCAAGATATCGCTAGCAATGACAGCCACCTGTCCGATTTGGTCCATCCCAGCGGCAAAGGCTTGCGAACCAGCTACGCTCAGTTAATACGAATGGCTTTCGAGCCGCAATACTGGGCAGCCCGTGGCAACTTTGTTATTGATAACAGCGGCAGCGAACCAATGCTGGTTAGTGACAGCCAGGGCTATACCCAAACCGAGATCAATTTCTCTCTGTTCTGGGGCATTGCCATCATGCTTTACGAAGCTGAACTCATTTCCGATGATACTGCGTTTGACCGCTTCAGAGGATGTCATGAACCTTCTTGTTCACCGGCCATTGAACCCAATGAAAATGCGCTGTCTGAGCAGGAAAAACAAGGGCTTATGGTATTCGTTGATAAAGGAAAATGTGTTAACTGTCACAAAGGTCCAGAGTTCACCTCTGCCGCCGTTCACCTGCAAGCTGAAAATCAGGAAGAAGGTCTTGTTGAGCGAATGATCATGGGTGATAACCAGGTTGCACTCTATGATAACGGTTTCTACAACATCGGAGTGAAACCAACCAAAGAGGATCTGGGTGTCGGTGCTGTTGACCCCTGGGGCAACCCGCTGTCTTTTACCCGCCAGTATTTTGATATTTTGCTCGGCAATAACGCGCCTGATCCGTTTGAAGTCGATCCCTGCACCTTTGAGGTTCCTGTACTTAATGATTTCCCTTGTAACTCCGCGCAGCAGACCAATGCGCTACGAGATAGGGTCATCGCAGGTCTGGAACGCGATGCTGTTGACGGTGCCTTTAAAACGCCCGGGTTGCGGAACATCGCGTTAACAGCGCCGTATTTCCACAATGGCGGTGCCGCGACGCTCGAACAGGTTGTCGAATTCTACAACCGGGGAGGAAACCGCAGAGGTTCTGAGTCAAACAATAACTCTGGCTTTGGTAATAATGATTCCAATCTGGATCCTGACATCAGACCGCTGGGCTTAACCTCTCAAGAACAAGCTGATTTAGTGGCTTTCCTGAAAACGTTAACCGATGAGCGGGTGCGTTGTGCCCAAGCACCGTTCGACCACCCGAGCTTAACGGTTTCCAATGGACATCTTGATCAGGACAGCAACAATGATAATCGCGCCGATGACATTCTGATCACCCTACCGGCTGTCGGAGCGTCCGGTTTACCCTTCAGTCAATGCTGGGCAAACTCAGGCGATTTGTTCAATCAGGGAGGACCGCTGTAACGGTACGGCAATCAAGAGCAATAACACCAGTCAAGGCCAATACCGTTTGGCCTTGACTGGCACAGGACCAGTATAAGATTCGCAACAATTATCTTGCTTCCGGCAGACTATACTTTATTCGTTACCTGCTCAGCACCGTCATTCGACTAAGGATAACGGTATGAAATTTGCCAGATATCTGCCTCTGGTAGTGCTTGTTACAGCAGGGCTCCCTGCTATCGTCAATGCCGATGACAAACAAGCAATGCTGGATGATGCATTGAGTGCAGCTCCCCCCACACTCAGAGATAAAGTCACCGTAATGGACTGGGATAACAATGTCTTACAAAAAGGCTCCAGTGACTATACATGCTTTCCAACACCTCCTCAGCTGGAAGGGACAGCTCCTATGTGCATGGATGGTCCGTGGATGGCATGGGCACAAGCCTGGATGAAAAAAGAACCCGTTGAAACGAAAACCATAGGTATTTCTTACATGCTGGCTGGTGACGGCGGCGCGAGCAATATCGACCCTTATGCGGAAGGTGAAACTGCAGACAATCAATGGGTGGTTGAAGGACCACATTTAATGATTATCACACCAGACAAAACCTTACTCGATTCGCTTCCCACCGATCCCAATAACGGCGGGCCATATGTGATGTGGAAAGGCACTCCCTATGAACACATCATGGTGCCAGTGGGACCCAGAAAGTAAGACAAAATAAAGAAGAAAAAAGCGAGATAATCATCTCGCTTTTCTTTTTATTTGTAGTTTTATTTTTTGCCTTTTTTCGGCGAGTTACTGGTGCTTTTATAGGGTTTCGGTGGTTCCACAGTCGTGGTGTCCGTGAGCGTTTTCATATAAGCAACGAGCGCCGCTTCTTCGTGAGCCGTTAACCCCAGATCACCTGTTACAGCACCAATAGTTAATAGCGGTGCATCGGGCACTTCAGGTGCAGGCCAGCAATTATTGGCAAGCGCTTCTTTTTCGGTCACGATACTTGCAGGGCAACGTATCACACCAAAATCTGCCGCGGTCTGACCGTCAACATCTGAGGTATTGTAGAAATGCACAATACTTTCCAGACTCTTGAACCAGCCATTATGGGCATACGCTTTGGTAAATCCTTTTCCCGGACGTTTATCAACATTGCGCAGTGTTGGAGTTTTGTGGGCACCAATAAAGGCATTCTGAACATTAAACGGAGGGAAGGGTAAATTGGCATTGGGATTTAATCCCAGATCTAACAGTGTGGGATGTAATCCGATATCCGGTAATGGAGAACCCGGTAGCTCATAGTTTCTTGGCACACCAATCGCGTGATAGCTGTCATCGGTATAACGTTCAAGGGGATGTGTCCCATTAGCACCGTTACTGTTATGACAAAAAGCACACCCAGCCTGGCCATAAAACAGGTCATGCCCTTCATTTTCCAGATCGGTGAATCCAGTTAACGGGAATTGTTGATTGTCGTCTTCAGCAAGAGCAATATCCCGTTTTGAGTTAAAGCGATTGTTATCTTCAGACATTTGCCATGCCGCCAGAGCAACAGCAAAGCGCGCAAAGGCCGTGGCCGATTCCGCTGCAGACTGGCAAGATAAACCCACGCCCCATGACAGGTAATACAGCTCTTTACCCCATTTGGTAGATTCTACTTGGCTACACACATCTTCTTTGCTCTTGTGGTTTTGCTCGACAGGGTTCAAAAATGGGCTTGCAAAGGCCTGATCAGCAAGGGAACCGAGGTATTTAGCGTAAAGCGTTTTTTTCTGCCAACTGGCATCGTTAACATCAAAAACCAGATTAGTATTTTCGACAATGTCTCCATTCGCGCGTCCATTCCAAAACGCACCGCCACAAGGAAAAATACCACACGGCCCCTGACCCGCAAGCTGGAGTTTTTGCAGACCTTTCGCTACGCCGTCATGCAGAAAGCTGACATATTGATTTGTCGGCGGCTTCAGACCACCAGCATTTTTCACCGTCGTTTTTTCTTGTCCCTCTTCTAAATCTTGTGGTCTCAAATGAGGCCTTGCCCCGGTCACGGCGACCTGATGTAAATTCACACCGGATACATTGTACGTGCCACCCGTGTTTGGCGCGTGGCAAGTCGCACAAGACATTCGATTAGGATCGGAGATGTTTTCAAAAAATAATCTTTTTCCTAATTCCTCTATGGGTTGTAAATCATAGTCATTCTCATTGCTGTTTTTAGCTTGTGAGCTAAATGAAAACAGCATTGAAATAACCAGAACGGATGTTCCGATTATTTGCATCGGTTTTAAATATGCACTGACATTATCAGGCTGTCTGCCTTTTGATGCTTGCATGGTCATGGTTAACCTCTTCTTTTTTCCACGCACAAGTCAGCCACCCGTAAAGTCGGGCAGCACTGAGAGCGTTAAGGCTTGATTAACCAACTATAACTTAAGTTTATAAATCCGAATTTCTCATAAAAGAGAAAACTTTTTAAATCAACAATATAAGCAACAAATTCTCATTTTATAGAAAATGATACGCAAAAAAACACCACCATACTTATCACAGCCGTTAATAAAACATTCTTTGTTTTCAAAGCGATTATAATCGCAACAATTGCGCCAACTAAATATGGGTTACTATACGTAACATCAACAGTATTTTTATCAGGCAAAAAAACAATAGGCGCCCAAATTGCCGTCAACACTGCCGGGCTCGAGTAATTTAAAAAACGCTGAGTTTGATAGTTCAGTTTTACAGGCAATCGGGGTTCTAAAAATAGATAGCGACTGGCGAAAATAATCAGTGTCATTGTCAATATAGTTAGCCAGATCATCATTTGTCTTCCTGCTGTTTTTCTGTTATTTCACTGTAAATCGATTTATTTCCCATCAAGCGTTCAGATATATATCCGCCTGACATCGCGGTTAAACTGGCTATCATCAACCCGCCTTCTATGTTCAGAGCTGCCATTAATACCGACATCACCAAGGCAATCAGTACTGCGATCAACACCGGCCAACGCTGAATACTGGGTACGACAATAGCGATGAAAGTGGCGGCGATGGCAAAATCCAAACCCAGGCTGTCCAGATTCGGGATAAACTTTCCCGCGAAAATGCCTGCTAATGTGGCGATGTTCCAGCTGATGTAAAACCAAAGCCCGGCGCCCAGCGCATACCAGGGCTGAAAACGCTTCGGGGACTGGTTACCACACAAGGCAAAAAGCTCATCGGTAAGAAGGAAGCCCAAAACCAGCCGCCAGCGAAGCGGAAGCGGGCTGATCACGTTTCGCATCGTAATGCTGTACAGCAGGTGCCTTGAGGTAATGAAAAAGGTGGTCAGTAAAATAGTCACAATACCGACCCCGGCTTTCAGTAGCCCGGTCGCTACCAGTTGCGCCGCGCCGGCAAACACTATCGCAGACATAGCCACACTCTGAAACACGTCCAGCCCGGCATCAATAGCAAAGGAACCGGCAAGTAACCCCCAGGGGATCACCGCAACACATAAAGGCATGACTGCGAGAGCGCCTTGTTTAAACAACCGTCGTTTCTCCTTGCCAGTCAGCAAAACGGCTGACGTTGCCATGAATATTTCCTTTTCTTTCATTGCCTACCACTATCCGCGCTTCGAAAACAGTCACTTTACGCCAATACAAGGCTTCAATCTTGTACAAACTTGTCTTAAACAATGATAAGAACATCAGCTCATAAGGTGATCACTATTTATTGATATTGTGTTGATTATTAGCACTTA
>NZ_JAKLTE010000032.1:0-35726 GCF_022014395.1 Photobacterium sp. WH77
GACGACGAGCACATTGAAAATAACCAGTTTCGGAGCGGTAGTTCAGTTGGTTAGAATACCGGCCTGTCACGCCGGGGGTCGCGGGTTCGAGTCCCGTCCGCTCCGCCACTTATCAGAGAAACCCAGTCAGCAATGACTGGGTTTTTTGCTGTCTGGCGTTTGCATGCCTCTGATTGTTCGTCAGATATGAAGAGATCCAGGCGAGGCGTTCCCGACAACAGACTGGGATTTTTCTGCATCGCTGCCATGAATCAGTGTTTGTTATGTGTAGCTGTAGAAATAACGCAACCATTGCTCAGCAATAAAAATTTCATCTTGTGCGGATAAAGCCTGAATACCTGCCGCATAGCTATGTGACTGACTGCCAAGATGCAGACCTGCCAGTAAATGTGCGGCCTCAAACAGGTACAAAGTGGGATCACCCATACCTGTTTTGAAGGGAGTGTTCGCAGACTCCCCACCGGCAATGAGGTAAATACTGGCGCCATGCCGATTTTGATATTCTGTGACCAGTTTATTCCCTCCCACATACTGCAACGTCCCTTGCTGCACTAACTCGGGTAAATTGAGCTCGTCGTCGGCAGAGGTGACAGTGGCTATGAACAAGTTCTCGCGTCTGGACTGGATGTGCGCAGAGTGAAGCGCGCCATTTCCGGTGCAGCAGAAAATGAGATTACAGTGTTCTAGCATGGTTTCGGTTGAGCAGACCTGAATGCCATTTCTGGGTAAAGCGGTGAGTTGTCTGGGATCCTGGTCACTGACATAGATATCATGGATACCTTTACCTTGTAGTGTCTTACAGATACCCCGGCCCAGATTACCACTACCTATCACCCCGATAGTGAGAAAACCGAGGTTGTTCAATTTCAGGCCAAATGCCTCGCGCAGGATTTGATCAGTGTAATGGATGATACACTCAGAAGCTTCGTAGTCGGCTGGGGTCTTGATGCTCAGATGAGCCACCGATACTAAGGGTTTGATTAAATGTCGGTTGCGATACTTGGCGATGCCATTTGCGGTTAATTCAGCAATCCCCACGCATTGCTCATCATATGCCTCAAAGATGGCTTCAACGCCTTGAGAAAAATAGCCACCGTGATCAAGGATCAGAAAAGCCTGTCCCTCCTGAGTGTATTGCTGAATAAGATCCAAGCAACGTACAGGATCTCTTAACGCGATTTTGTCAAAGCCGGGCTCGACGACATCACAGTTTGGAATGGACTGGATGGTATTTAGCAGTGAGCCGTTGTTGCAAAAAGTCGCTTGCTTAGGGATGAAAATGACGTGGTCAGCAAGTTTACACAGTACGTTGAGATACGGCAGAGAGCCTTCATAGCAATGCATGACAGAGAAAACAACAAGGTTTCTCGGCATCGAATGAGTTTGCGCAATCTGTTCTAAAAATCGATAACCTTTTTCTGCATAGAAAGCGGAGTAGTAGCTGTGCGTTAAAGTATGCGTTGACGTCATAACCGGCCTGCTATTTGAATAACGTCAGCAACGCCTGAAAAAGAGGCTCTTGCTGTCGACTTTGTTTGCAACACAATCCCAATGTTAATGGTTCGACTGCTGCTGCTGGCAGCTTTTGAATCTGATCGCGAATCGGACTGTTTTCTATAACGATATCTGGCGCAATTCCGATACCACATCCCAATGCTACCATACTAACAATAGCTTCATGCCCAGCAACTTGAGCATAAATGTTGGGTTTTATTTTTTGTGATTTCATCCACTTGTCAGCATTTTCTCTTGCAGTTCCATACTCAGGCAGAATGAAGGGAAGTTTGTCCCACTGAATGTCCGGTGAAAGCAGCGCCTGAAGACCGGGTGAAGTGATTAATGGACTGATTAACGACATTGAGACATTACCCAAATAAATGAAAGTGAGTTTATTGGGTAAGTTGGCTGGCAGGGCAGTAATCGCAAAGTCGGCTTCATCGTGCAGGACTTTATTCACGGCTTGAGCCGGATCGCCGGTAACCAGCTGAATTTCCACCTGGGGGTAATGTTGCCTGAATTGATTCAGGACATTGGGGAGGTGGCTGTAGCTGGCAGTGACCGAGCAGAACAGGGTGAGTTTACCTTTGAGCATTTGATCCTGTTCAGTCAGCTCTTGCTGCAGTTGTTGCCATTCGGCAACAATGCGGCTGGCAACCGGTAGCAGTTTACGGCCTGATGTGGTCAGTTCCACACTGCGGTTGTCGCGAATGAAAAGCGGCTGAGACAGTTCCTGTTCCAGCCGCTGAATAAGCCGGCTGAGCGCGGACGGGCTGATGTGCATCTTCTGTGCTGTCTGACTAAAATTCTTGCTGTTACACAGATGAAGAAAGAGTTGGAGTGATTTTATGTTCATGGTTTATGTTGCACCATTTGCAATATGATGTTGTGAATATATCACTTTAGACAACATCAAGCCTGATCTACTATCAGGTTATTCGGCAGTGAAGTGCCGACCAAGGATTAGAATTCACGGAGTAACTTGTTATGGCTAACTATTTCAATACCTTAAATTTACGTCAGCAATTAGATCAACTGGGCCGTTGCCGTTTTATGGATCGCAGCGAGTTTGCTCAGGAAGCGGATTACCTGAAAGGTAAGAAGGTGGTTATCGTAGGTTGTGGTGCACAGGGCCTGAATCAGGGTCTGAACATGCGTGACTCAGGTCTGAATGTTGCCTATGCACTGCGCCAGGCTGCGATTGATGAGCAGCGTGCTTCTTTCCGAAATGCGAAAGACAATGGTTTTGAAGTGGGTAGCTATGAACAATTGATCCCTCAGGCCGATCTGGTTGTCAACCTGACACCTGATAAACAGCACACCGATGTTGTGACAACTGTCATGCCGTTAATGAAGCAAGGTGCTGCTCTGGGTTACTCGCACGGCTTCAACATTGTTGAAGAAGGGATGCAGATTCGTCCGGATATCACGGTTGTGATGGTCGCTCCTAAGTGTCCGGGTACTGAAGTACGTGAAGAATACAAGCGTGGCTTTGGTGTACCAACGCTGATCGCCGTCCACCCGGAAAATGACCCGCAAGGTGAAGGCCTGGAAATTGCGAAAGCCTGGGCGGCAGCAACGGGTGGCCACCGTGCCGGTGTGCTGGAGTCATCATTCGTTGCTGAAGTGAAATCTGACCTGATGGGTGAGCAGACGATTCTGTGTGGCATGCTGCAGGCGGGCTCAATCGTGTGTTACGAGAAGATGATTGCTGAAGGCCTCGAGCCTGGCTATGCCGGTAAACTGCTGCAATTCGGCTGGGAAACCATTACCGAAGCGCTGAAGTTTGGTGGCATCACGCATATGATGGATCGTCTGACAAACCCGGCTAAGATCAAAGCATTTGAGCTGTCTGAAGAGCTGAAAGATCTGATGCGTCCGCTGTATAACAAGCACATGGATGACATCATTACAGGTGAATTCTCACGGACTATGATGGCCGACTGGGCGAACGATGATGCGGAACTGCTGGGCTGGCGTGCCGAAACGGCGGAAACGGCGTTTGAAAACTACCCGCAAACCGATGCAAAAATCGCTGAGCAGGAATACTTTGATAACGGTATTCTGATGGTGGCCATGGTACGTGCCGGTGTTGAGCTGGCGTTTGAAGCCATGACAGCCTCAGGCATTATCGAAGAGTCGGCTTACTATGAGTCTTTGCATGAGCTGCCTCTGATTGCCAACACTGTCGCCCGTAAGCGTCTGTATGAGATGAACGTGGTTATCTCTGATACTGCAGAATATGGTAACTACCTGTTCGCGAACGTGGCTACGCCATTGCTGCGCGAAAAGTTCATGCCAAAAGTGAATACAGATGTTATTGGTAAAGGTCTGGTTGCTACAGGCAACCATGTTGATAACCAGCAGCTGATTGATGTGAACGAAGCGCTGCGTAATCACCCTGTAGAGCAGATTGGTCACGAACTGCGTGGTTATATGACAGATATGAAGCGTATCGCTGTAGGCGACTAAGTAAACATCCTTCCTGGTTAGTAAAAAGCCCGGCAAAATGTGCCGGGCTTTTTCATGTCTGTTCTGAGATATACTATTCGGACTTATCTGCCAGCATAGCTTCCAGCTGGGCAACCTTTTGTTCCAGCTCGTTCAGCTTTTGCCGTGTGCGCAGCAGGACCTGGGTCTGCACATCAAACTCTTCGCGATTCACCACATCCAGTTTACTCAGTTGTGCCTGAATGGTTTGGCGCACTTTCTGTTCCACATCCTGACCAAGTGCTTTGACCGGTTGAGGCATGGCTTCCTGAATTTGCCTGGCAACCTGCTCAAGTTTCTTTGGATCAAACATACGCGGGTTTAACTCCATGAGGTTAATGGGATACTTTTAGCCGTTAGTGTACACCAAATTTTTCTGCCACAGGCAGGAATCCTTGGCCAGATTGGGCTGGGTGGGCTGAAAAAAAGGCCGCTTGCGCGGCCTGAATCGAATGGAAAGTGGGTCTTTAACTTTCCCGGGCTTTCAGCGCTTGTTTCGCTTCGTCAGCCCGTTTTAACTTTTCCAGCTCTTTGTCCTCCACAAAAACCGGTAGTGGCTTGTGGGTACTGGCCAGGTAGGTGTAGATCACCGGCAGTACAAACAGGGTAAAGAGGGTGCCTATCGCCAGGCCGGATACGATAACGATACCAATACTGAAGCGCTGGGCAGCACCGGCCCCGGTGGCGTACAGCAGAGGAACCAGACCGGCAATCATAGCCGCCGTGGTCATCAGAATCGGTCGCAGACGCACCTTGGCCGCTTCCATTACTGCAGACATTTTGTCTTTCTGGTGATTGAGCTGCTCTTCTTTTGCGACTTCACAGATCAGAATCCCGTGCTTGGTGATCAGACCAATCAGGGTGATTAAACCCACTTGCGAGTAGATGTTCATCGAAGCCGCTCCCCAGGCCAGCGATACCAGAGCGCCACAAATAGCCAGAGGTACCGACACCATGATAACCATAGGATCGCGCAGCGATTCGAACTGGATAGCCAGCACCAGGAAAATCACCGCCAGTGCCAGACCGAAAGTCGCAAACAGTGCATTACCTTCGGTTACGTACTGGCGAGCTTCACCCATAAAGTCGTACTGATAACCAGAGGGTAGCTGGCTGACGGCTTCGGTACGGAACCATTCGATGGCATCACCCATGGCAGTACCCGGCATAGGCACCACACCTATGGTTGCCGAGTTTAGCTGGTTGAAGTGCGGCAGCGCGCGGGGTTCAGCCACGACATCGATAGTGACCAGGCTTCCCAGTGGCACTGAATTACCATCAGCCGCGCGAACATAGAAGGCGTTCAGCGATTCAGGGTTCAGGCGGTACTTACGCTCTACCTGCGGAATCACCTCGTAAGAGCGGCCATTGAGGTCGATGCGGTTGACATAACCGTCGGCCATCATGGTACTCAGAGTGATACCGATATCCTGCATAGTAACGCCATAAGCCCCGGCTTTGTCTTTGTCTATGCTGATTTTCATGGTGGCGGAGTCGAAGTTGAGATCCAAGTCCGAATACACAAACATCGGATTCTTCGCCACATCATCCAGAATAGAACCGGCCACCTGGAACAGGCTTTCAAAGTTGTTCGGCGTGGTAATGACAAACTGAATGGGCAGACCTGACCCCGCACCTGGCAGCTCAGGCATCTGGAAAGCGGTTACCGCCATACCAGGCACATCGTTAACCAGTGTAGTAACACGGCCAACCACTTCCGCCTGACTGGCTTCGCGCTGACTCCAGGGCACCATAGAAGCGATACCGAATGCCTGATTGGATTGCGGTACACCTGAGAACACCTGAGCAAAAGCCACTTCAGGCTGATTGCTCAGCATTTCGTTCACTTCACTCATGGAATTTTCGATGTAGTCCAGGTTAGCGGTAGACGGACCGGTCCCCATCATCATCAGCACGCCTTTATCTTCTGCCGGTGCCAGTTCACTGGGGATGAACTTGAACAGAACCGGCAGCATAGCAAAGACAATGACAGCAAACACTATCACCACAGGGCGTGATTTCATCACTGTGGTCAGCATTTTTTCATAGCGGCTGGTCATGCGATCCAGCACACTGTGCACGGTATCTTCAAAGCGGTTTGGCTTATCGTGTGCTTTCAGGATCTTAGAACACATCATCGGCGACAGTGTCAGTGCGATTATCCCTGAGATAAACACCGACCCGGCCAGCGTCAGGGCGAACTCTTTAAACAGTGAGCCTGTAATCCCCCCCATCAGTGCGATAGGTGCGTATACCGCGCCCAGCGTCAGGGTCATGGCGATAACAGGCACTGCAATTTCCCGGGTACCGATAATCGCTGCCCGGAACGGTGACTCGCCGAGTTTGATGTGACGGTCGACGTTTTCCAGTACCACGATGGCATCATCGACCACCAGACCGATAGCCAGTACCATGGCCAGCAGCGTCATCAGGTTCCAGGAGAAACCGAAGGCCTGCATTACCATGGCCACGCCAATCAGCGACAGCGGAATGGTGATGATAGGGATCAGTACCGCGCGGAACGAGCCCAGGAACAGAGTGATCACCACAAGAACAATCAGCGCAGCTTCACCAATAGTTTTGATAACCTCCTGAATCGACTCGTTAATGGCAACGGTAGAGTCGTACAGTATGTTCATCTTGATATTGCTTGGCATGTTGCGCTGAATTTCAGGCAACAGCTCCAGCACATCGGCAGCAATATTGATAGGGTTCGCACTTGGCGCTGCATTGATGGCGGCGACCACGGCTTCCTGTCCGTTTGCTGTTGCACGGTAAATGTCGTGGCTTTTCGCACGGGTGACTTTGGCGATATCACCTAAGCGGATCACCTGACCTTTCTGCGTCGAGACAATCAGCTTTTTCAGCTCATCTGTGGTTTTGACCTGGGTATCTGCCGTGCCGTTATACAGCACGAATTCACCTGTTGCCTGGCCCGTTGCCGACTGGTAGTTGTTGGCGTTCAGCACAGTCATGATGTCGCTGGCTGTCAGATTGTATGCGGCCATCTTGGCCGGATCCAGCCATACCCGCAGCGCAAATTTCATTCCGCCATAAAGGTCGATTTTGGATACGCCGTTCACTGTAAACAGCTGCGGGTTGAATACCCGCTCCAGGTAATCGGTGATCTGGCTGGAATTGAGCTCGTCACTGGTAAAGCCGATGTACATCACCGCCGTGGTAGAACCGGTCGACATGGTTACAGTCGGGTCTTCCGCTTCACGGGGAAGCTGAGAGCGCACCGAGTTGGTCTTCGCCAGTACATCAGACAGGGCCGCGTTGGGATCGGTATTGAGTTTCATGTTGACGGTAATTGTCGATGAACCCAGTACCGATGACGACGTCATGTAATCTATGTTGTCTGCCTGCGCGATGGCCTGCTCCAGCGGCTGAGTAATAAAGCCCTGGATCAGATCGGCACTGGCACCGTAATAACTGGTCGTCACAGTGACTACGGTATTGGTCATCTCGGGATATTCCCGGACCTGCATTTTGAAAATAGCCTGAAAACCAAGCAGGGCAATCAGAATGCTGATTGCCACTGCCAGCACCGGCCTTTTTATGAATATGTCAGTAAAGCGCATTTAACCTCCGAATCACAGCATCGGTGTTTCAGCCGGGGTTTTCAGGGCATCGTTTTCTACGATGCGGACTTTGACGTCATTACTCAGGCGTACCTGGCCGGTAGTCACAATACGGTCTCCCGGTTTAACGCCATCAAGAACGTGGATAACATCGCGCTTACGTTCACCGGTTTTCACCACAGACTGACGGACGCGGGTGACGCCTTCATCATCTTCGTACAGCACATACACATTATCGCCATACAGGGTATAGGTGATGGCAAACTGCGGCAGGACAACCTGATTTTCCAGGGTCGGCAGAATGATGTTAGCGCGGGCAAACATCCCGCTGCGCAGACGGCCGGCATTGTTCGGAATGTCCGCCTGAACCTGGATCAAGCCGCTCTGATAATTGACCGCAGGCTCAATCGCGCTGATCTTGCCCTGGAATTTGGCATCCGGGTACGCATCGACGGCGATATCAACTTCCTGGCCGATGTGGATGTCAGACAGATCGGTTTGCGGAATGGTGAAGCGCAGCTTCATCAGGGACGTATCTTCCAGACGCACTATGTCAGTGCCGGGCTGAATATATTCACCCAGGAACACATTACGCAGACCGACATCACCGGCAAACGGGGCTTTAATAATACGACGATCGATGGTGGCTTTCAGGCTCTCAATATCGGCTGACAAAGAGAAGTAATCAGCTTGCGCGCCATCAAAAGCTTCCTTAGAGATAGAGCCTTTCTTGTACAGATCCTGATAGCGGATGAACTTGGCTTTGGCGGCTGGCAGGCGAGCCTGGGAACTCTTGAGGTTGGCTACTTCAACATCTGAGTCCAGCGCTACCAGACGTTGTCCTTTTTTCACGGACATGCCTGAATCGAACTCCAGCGACTTGATCACGCCAGCGACTTCTGTGGTGACAGTCACACCCTGATTAGGCTCAATGAAACCAATCGCTTCAATCGCAGGTACCCAATTGGTCGGTTTTGCCTCTACGACAGTCACCGGATAATCCGGCTCAGGCATATTGGCGAAGTAAGCCATCTTTCCTTTTATTTCAAAGTACTTGGACGTAAAAAGCGTGCCAAACAGCACGGCAACGATGATGAGCATGACTATCCATGCTACCCATTTTTTCATTATCTTTGCTCCGGAGTCTTAAGTTAATGCTAATTCAATGTGTAATTACAGCATCCCAGCAAGCTTTAATGGCAGCATCCCGCGCTTCATCACTTACCGTAAAAGTACCACTCAGGTGCTTGCGGGCCAGACAGGCGCTGGGCTCAAGGCTGAGTGCGCTTAATATCTCGTTGTCCAAAGGCTTAAACAGCCCCTGAGCTTTACCCGTGTCAAACATCCTGTGGACAGGGGCAAAGAGCGTTTGCTCTAACGCTATCTTGTACTGCTTACCTCGGTGCGGCATGTTTTCGAACTGACCACGGTTAATAAGCGGCGCTTCATTATTCGTAGCCATATTCCAGATGTTTAACCACATAGTACGGAACTGCTGTTCTAAGGGCATGACATCGGAAACGTTCTGAGTGATTTTCCTGGCGACAATAGTCAGTATATGGTCATGCAGCTGAAACAGGAGATCATCTTTATCACTGAAATAGCGATAGATGGTCCCTGTCGCGACCCTGGCTTCTTTGGCCACCATGTTCATCGACAGACCGTGAAAACCATGTTTTGCCAGCAATTCTTCGGTTGCCTGCAAGATACGTTCTTTTTTGTCAGTCATTGTTGATCACAAAGTGAATGAACGTTCATTCATTATTGTGGATACTTTATTAGTATGCAACTCATCTGTTACCTTTATTTTTCTGAGAAAAACGCGGGGGATTGTCTGAAATAGACACGAGACGAGAACAGGTTACAATGCGGCAGCTGAATAAAACATGACTCATAGGGCAAATGAATGAAACTCAATCCGAGACAAAATGAGGCGGTACGTTTTGTTGCTGGACCGTGTCTGGTTCTGGCTGGTGCAGGTTCAGGAAAAACACGGGTCATCACCAATAAAATCGCCTACTTAGTACAACAATGTGACTACAAAGCCCGTCATATTGCGGCGCTGACATTTACCAATAAAGCGGCGCGGGAAATGAAAGAGCGGGTCGGGCAGACCCTGGGCCGCCAGGAAGCCAAAGGGCTGATGGTGTCGACTTTCCATACCTTGGGCCTGAATATCATTCGTCGTGAGTACAAGGTACTGGGACTGAAAGCGAGTTTCTCGTTGTTTGACGATCAGGATCAGATGGCACTGCTCAAAGAGTTGACGGAAGATCAGCTCGACGGTGACAAAGACTTACTTAAAATGCTGCTGTCATCCATTTCAAACTGGAAGAACGCCATGATGTCGCCCGCTCAGGCGAAAGTGCATGCACAAAGTGAGCGTGACCAGCTGTTTGCCCATTGCTACGAGTTATATCAGCGTCAGATGAAAGCCTATAACGCGCTGGACTTTGATGACTTGATTCTGATGCCTGTACTCTTGCTGCGTGATAATGATGAGGTGCGGCAGCGCTGGCAGAATAAGATCCGCTACCTCCTGGTGGATGAGTATCAGGATACCAACACCAGCCAGTATGCCTTTGTGAAGTTGTTGGTGGGCGAAAGGTCAAAATTCACTGTGGTCGGGGATGACGACCAGTCTATCTATTCCTGGCGTGGTGCGCAGCCGGAAAATCTGGCGCTGCTTAATAAAGACTTCCCGACGCTTAAAGTGATCAAGCTGGAGCAGAACTATCGTTCGACCAGCCGGATATTGCGCAGCGCCAACATTCTGATCGCCAATAACCCGCACTTGTTTGAAAAAGCGCTGTTTTCAGAAATTCCTGATGGCGAGATGCTCAAGGTCCTGACGGCTAAAAATGAAGAGCATGAAGCTGAAAAAGTGGTCGGAGAGCTGATTGCCCATCGTTTTCTCAACAATACTGACTACAAAGATTACGCGATTCTGTACCGCGGCAACCACCAGTCACGTTTGTTTGAAAAAGCCCTGATGCAAAACCGGATCCCCTACAAAATTTCTGGCGGCACGTCTTTCTTCTCCCGTACCGAGATCAAAGACATCATGGCGTACCTGCGCTTGCTCACCAATCAGGATGATGACAATGCTTTTTTGCGTATCGTCAATACGCCGCGGCGGGAAATCGGCCCTGTCACCCTGGAGAAACTGGGCACCTACGCCAATATGCGAGGCAAGAGTTTGTTTGAAGCCAGCTTTGAGCTTGGCCTGGAGCAGCATCTTTCAGGGCGAGGACTGGACAGCCTGCGCCAGTTTACGCGCTGGATAGTTGAGCTGGCCGATAACGCTGAGCGCGGCGATGCCGTGGCGGCCGTGCGGCAGATGATCCGTGATATTCATTATGAGGACTGGTTGTTTGAAACCTCCGCCAGCCCGAAAGCGGCAGAAATGCGGATGAAAAATGTATCCGATTTATACAGCTGGATCACCGCAGATCTGGAAGGCGATAATTACGATAACGAAGTCCGCACCCTGAAAGAAGTGGTTCAGCGCATGACATTGCGTGACATGATGGAGCGGGGTGAAGAGGATGAGGATGCCGATCAGGTTCAGCTCATGACACTGCATGCCTCCAAAGGGCTGGAATTTCCGCATGTCTACCTGATAGGTGCCGAAGAGGGCATTTTGCCGCATCAGACCAGCATTGATGAAGACAATGTGGAGGAAGAGCGACGTTTGGCGTATGTCGGTATTACCCGGGCGCAGAAAACACTGACCTTTACCTTATGCAAGGAACGCCGGCAGTATGGCGAGTTGCTTAAACCCGAGCCCAGCCGCTTTCTCTATGAATTGCCCCAGGACGATCTGGATTGGGAAACAGAGCGCAAACCTGTGACGGCAGAAGAACGAATGGAACGGGGTCAGGCACACATTGCCAATCTCCGCTCCATGTTCAAGAAGAAATAACTCAGCGAATCGCTGAAAATAAAAAAGGTTAGCCATTATAGCTAACCTTTTTTTCAGGTATCTGAAGGGGGAGTCTGAGTTACAGCCCCTCGATCATATGGTTGATCGCAGCCACGATTTCTTCATCGCTGCAGTCCATACAGGTGCCTTTCGCCGGCATGGCATTGAAACCATTAATGGCATGATTGGTCATCGTATCCATACCTTGAGCAATACGCGGTCCCCAGTCACCGGCATCACCTGACTTAGGTGCGCCCAGTACACCGCTGCTGTGGCAAGCCACACAGAAAGTGCCGTATACCTGATCGCCTGAGCGAGGGCCGGAAGCGGCGGCTGTAGCGGCTGGTGCATCGCCTTCCTTATATACAGAGCCAACAGGCTTGATGCGTTCTGCGATCGCTTCGCCAGACATATCTGCCGCTACGGCTGAGCCGCTGATGGCGACGGTTGCGACTGCAGCGACCATTAGTTGTCGAAGAGAAAATTCCATTGAGCTCACCTTAACACTCCCAGATTATTTGCTCGAATATCACAGCTTTCTTGTATAAATTATTGTAAATATTACATTATTGGACAAAGCTGTGAGTTATTAACCAGTGGTTTTTGGATAAAAAACGCAATGATTATATCCCTTAACGAAGTGGTATTAAACAGAGCGGCTTTGTTTGTATGACGCTAATCAACCCAGAGATGGTTATAAATAAAGCGAATACAAAATTTTTTGCAAAAAAGACTAGACGAGAAGCATGCTGATCCGTAATATTCACCACCGCCGATAGGGCAAGGCGCCCGTAGCTCAGCTGGATAGAGCGTTGGCCTCCGGAGCCAAAGGTCACAGGTTCAAATCCTGTCGGGCGCGCCACTCCGGAAAGTCAGGATGGCACTGTTGGCGTGTAAATTATGGTGGCTATAGCTCAGTTGGTAGAGTCCCGGATTGTGATTCCGGTTGTCGCGAGTTCAAGTCTCGTTAGCCACCCCATACAATTGGGTATGGAGCTTGTAACAAGCTCGGTACTTAGCGGCAGATAGCGCAAGTCGTGTATCTCCGGCTTTTGAGAATAGCGGACCAGAGGGACCCTCTGGCGCAAAACTCAAAACAACAGAAAGAATTATCGGTGAATAGCGCAGTTTGGTAGCGCATCTCCGGCTTTTGAGAATAGCGGACCAGAGGAACCCTCTGGCGCAAAACTCAAAGACAGAAAGAATTATCGGTGAATAGCGCAGTTTGGTAGCGCATCTGGTTTGGGACCAGAGGGTCGGGGGTTCGAATCCCTCTTCACCGACCACTTCTATGGTAAGTTTGCCCGGTGAGCAAACCTACAGGTTCGGAAAAAAGAAGTGTATTGCTCGGGTGTGTAAATCCGCCGCGTTCAATCCCTCTTCGCCGACCAAGTTACAATGGTGGCTATAGCTCAGTTGGTAGAGTCCCGGATTGTGATTCCGGTTGTCGCGAGTTCAAGCCTCGTTAGCCACCCCATATATCGTGTTTCAACCTGCATGGTTGAATGACAAGCAAAAAATCGGTGAATAGCGCAGTTTGGTAGTGCATCTCCGGCTTTTGAGAATAGCGGACCAGAGGGACCCTCTGGCACAAAACTCAAAACAATAGAAAGAATTATCGGTGAATAGCGCAGTTTGGTAGCGCATCTCCGGCTTTTGAGAATAGCGGACCAGAGGGACCCTCTGGCACAAAACTCAAAGCAATAGAAAGAATTATCGGTGAATAGCGCAGTTTGGTAGCGCATCTGGTTTGGGACCAGAGGGTCGGGGGTTCGAATCCCTCTTCACCGACCACCTTTGAAGACCCGCTCATTGAGCGGGTTTTTTTATGCCTGTATTTTACTGCCCGGTTCTGTCTGGAGCAGAGGAGGGCTATCGGGCCGGGTGCGGAAGCCCGCCGCACGGAGGCCCGCCGCGTTCATTCCCTCTTCGCCGACCACATTTGAAGACCCGCTCATTGAGCGGGTTTTTTTATGCCCCTTGGTTTCGCTGCTACTATTCAGAGGCGTACTGACCTCAGGATCGGGGGCATATTTGTGTTTTGTACTGTCATTTTCAGCCGGGTTAGCTGTTACGTTGCCGACAAGCTGTGAGTTACTCCGCTGTTTATTCATGACTTCCCGCTCTGGAGCAGTCTGCTTGTCTGGCTTTTCATGCTGCGTTGAATAGCTAGGGTGGATTCATGTACTGATACTATTATCTATAGTGGTCTAATATCTTTTTATGTTAATAAAATGTTCCTGTTTTTGCGGTGGTTTATTCATAGGGTCATGGATGAATATTGTGAATATAAATGCTTAAAGTGAGCATTTTTAGCTAATTTTTGCTGTTTTTACCGCGATTTATCTAAGATGGTTTATATGGGTTATGTGAATTTTAACCTTGGTTTATAGTGATTATTTATGCTGGTTTTGTGCGGTAGCACAGTTTTATAGTATGAAATGTTGATTTTTAGTGAAATCTTTGCCAGATTGATGGCACTTTATGTGGCCGATATTTTTATCGGTTTATTGGAATGGATTCATTTGCAGACAGGCAGAGTCGCTGCCAGGTTGTTGAGGTCTGAGCATGGCATTATTGGAAGTTAAAAACCTTCGTATTGAGTACCCGTCTCGTCACGGTATCCACGCTGCGGTGAAATCGCTGTCGTTCACCATAGAGCGCGGTGAGATTGTCGGTGTTGTCGGGGAATCCGGGGCGGGTAAATCGACGGTAGGTAATGCCGTAATCGATCTGTTGAGTCCTCCTGGCAATATTGCCAGCGGCGATGTCTACCTGGACGGTCAGAAAATCTCGGGTTTAAAACCAGAAGCGATGCGAAAAGTGCGTGGCGCAAAAATCGGTTTTATTTTCCAGGATCCGATGACTTCGCTGAACCCTCTGTATACCGTCGAGCGTCAATTGACGGAAACCATTATTACCAATTTGAATCTCGGCAAAGAAGAAGCGGTTCGCCGTGCTATTAAGCTGATGGAGCAAGTTGGGATCCCTCAGCCGGAAATCCGTATTAAGCAGTATCCGCATCAATTTTCCGGTGGTATGCGTCAGCGTGTGGTGATTGCAATCGCCCTGGCTGGTGAGCCTGATTTAATCATTGCCGATGAACCGACCACAGCGCTGGATGTGTCGATCCAGGATCAGATTCTGAGTCTGATTCGGGAATTATGCGTGAAGAAAAACGTTGGCTGCATGCTGGTAACGCACGATATGGGAGTGGTCTCCAATGTCACCGATCGTGTTGCTGTGATGTACCGTGGTGATCTGGTTGAAATCGGTCCGACGGAACAGGTGCTGGGTCATCCTAATCACCCTTATACTAAGAGCCTCATTTCTGCGGTTCCGCGTTCGGATATCAAACTGGCTCGCTTCCCTTTGGTGAGCTATATCGAAGAAGCCGGTGAAAGCACGCAGCTGGATGTGAAAAATCACTGGCTGGGCCAGAGTCAGGACGAACGTCAGTACACGGGCGCTTTATTGCAGGTCGAGAATGTTAATCTGCGCTTTGTGACCAAAGATTCTTTCTTTGAAAGCCGCCGTGAGTATGTGCAGGCCTCGAACGATGTCAGCTTTGAGGTGTTTGAAGGCGAAACCTTTGGCCTGGTTGGCGAATCAGGTTCAGGCAAATCAACCATTGCCCGTGTGATTGCCGGTTTATATCCGCCCAATTCTGGCAAAGTGGTGTTTGAAGGTATAGATCTGACGGCGCTCAAGAGCGAGAACGAACGCCGCCCTATGCGTCGCCAGATGCAGATGGTGTTTCAGAACCCGTATTCCTCAATGAACCCGCGGATGAAGATTTTCGACATCATTGCTGAGCCAATTCGCTTTCATAAACTGGCCGGCAGTGAAAATCAGGTGCGGCAGATCGTCGCTGACTTGCTCGACCATGTGGGTCTGGGCCGTGCCGCGGGCGTGAAATATCCCCATGAATTTTCGGGTGGTCAGCGTCAGCGTATTTCTATCGCCCGTGCTCTGGCAACACGTCCCCGTCTGCTGATTTGTGATGAGCCGACCTCGGCACTGGATGTGTCGGTTCAGGCACAAATCCTTAATCTGCTGAAAGATCTGCAGGATGAATTGAACCTGACTATGCTGTTTATCAGCCACGATTTACCGGTTATCCGCCAGATGTGTGATCGCATCGGCGTGATGCAGAAAGGCACCTTGCTGGAAGTGGCGCCGACTGAGCAGTTGTTCACGGCTCCGCAGCACGAATACAGCAAGCAATTGATTTCTTTGATGCCTGAATTCAAAGGAATGAGTCAGGAAGGCCTGAAACTGGCCTGATACAGAACCTGTTTGCCCGCCGGGAACCCATATTTCCGGCATGGCTCTGTCAGGGAGCCGGGCTGTTGTTGCTTACCTAAACCAATAATAAGCAAACATAACCATCTGGGAGTTCTCTCCCTGCATAAAGGAGCTATGCAAATGAAAACCTTCAAGAGCAAGTTAGCCGTTGCGTTAATGGCTGCTGGTCTGAGCTTCGGCGCGGCGGCTGCCAACCTGAATTTAGCTTACGATGCTGACCCGGTATCTCTGGATCCGCATGAGCAATTGTCTGGTGGTACGCTGCAACTTTCTCACATGACCTATGATCCGCTGATCCGTTTTACTCAGTCGATGGAGTTTGAACCCCGTCTGGCAACGTCGTGGGAGCGTGTGGATAACAGCACTATGCGCTTTAAGCTGCGTGAAGGCGTAAAATTCCACTCCGGCAACACCTTCAGCGCTGATGACGTGGTCTGGACCTTTAAGCGTCTGAAATCTTCTGCCGACTTCAAAGGTATCTTCACCCCTATCGTGGATATCAAAAAAGTGGATGCCAACACGGTTGACGTGATCACTGACGGCACCTACCCACTGATTGAAAACGTCATGACCTACGTGTTCCCGATGGACAGCAAGTTCTACTCAGGCCAGACCGCCGACGGCAAAGACAAGTCTGAACTGAAGAAAAACGGTTCAACATTTGCTTCTACCAATATCTCAGGTACCGGTCCGTTCAAAGTGGCCAGCCGCGAGCAAGGCGTGAAGGTTGAGTTCGAACGTTTTGCTGATTACTGGGACAAAGACAGTGAAGGCAATGTCGATAACATCACGCTGCGCCCAATCAAAGAAGACGCTACCCGTGTGGCAGCCCTGCTGTCTGGCGATGTTGATATGATTGCGCCTGTGTCGCCGAATGATTATCAGCGTATCAAGAGTAACGATAAGCTGGATCTGGTGACTATGCCGGGTACCCGTGTCATTACTTTCCAGCTGAACCAGAAAGTGGCCGAGCCACTGCGTGATGCGCGTGTTCGTCAGGCGATTGTGTATGCGGTGAACAATGAAGGTATTGCTGAGAAGATCATGAAAGGCGCAGCGACGCCTGCCGGCCAGCAGAGCCCTGTGGGTTATGCCGGTTACAACGAGTCGCTGACCCCGCGTTATGATCTGAAAAAAGCACAGCAGCTGATGAAAGATGCCGGTTATGAGAACGGTTTCTCTATCACTATGATTGCACCGAACAACCGCTATGTGAACGATGAAAAAGTCGCTCAGGCTGTGGCAGCGATGCTGGCGAAAATCAAGGTTAAAGTTGATCTGCAAACTATGCCAAAAGCACAGTACTGGCCGGAGTTTGATAAGTGTGAAGCCGGTATGCTGATGATCGGCTGGCACCCGGACACAGAAGATTCAGCGAACTTTACTGAGTTCCTGACCATGACCCGTAACGCTGACACAGGTAAAGGCCAGTATAACTGCGGTCATTACTCGAACGCTGAAGTTGATAAGCTGGTTGAAGCGTCTAACACGGAAACCGATCTGGAAAAACGCAGCACTATGCTGAAGAAGGTTGAAGAGTTGCTGTACAACGACGCTGCCTTTGTTCCACTGTACTGGCAAGATCCGTCTTGGGCTGCCAAGAAGAATGTGGACATCAAACCTATCGTGAACGGTATGGACTTCCCGTACCTGGGCGATTTGGTTATCAAGTAATACCTTTCGTAATTCAGGCTCCGGCGCTGGCCGGGGCCTGATTATGGATGTCTAAAGAGGCAAGAAATGTTTACGTTTTTGGTCAAGCGCCTGGTGCAGGCACTGGTAGTGATGTTTGTGATCAGTCTGGTGGCGTTTGCTATCCAGGACAATTTAGGCGATCCCCTGCGTGAGCTGGTGGGACAGTCTGTGTCCGAAGCCGAGCGAGATGCGCTGCGGACTGAAATGGGCCTCAACGATCCCTTTATGGTGAAGTACGGCCGCTTTATTTCGAAAGCTGTTCAGGGGGATTTAGGTAACTCTTATTTCTTCAAACGTCCGGTTGTTGACGTGATTCTGGACAAGCTGGTAGCCACACTGGAACTGGTGTTTGCTGCGTCACTGATTATTGTTGTGGTGTCGATCCCCCTAGGCGTTTATTCGGCCATACACCCCAACAGCGCCCTGACGAAAGTGATCATGGGCTTTAGCATAGTAGGTATCTCCATTCCGGTCTTTTTGACCGCCATTATGCTGATGTATGTTTTCTCAATCGAATTAGGCTGGTTGCCTTCGTTCGGACGGGGTGAAACGGCGAATATATTCGGTTGGAATTCCGGCTTTTTTACGCTGGATGGTTTGGCGCACCTGGTGCTGCCGAGTATCTCTCTGGCCTCTATCATGCTGCCGCTCTTTATCCGCCTGGTGCGCTCTGAAATGCTCGAAGCGCTGAGTACCGAGTACGTGAAATTTGCCCGTGCTAAAGGTCTGGCTCAGAACAAGGTGTATTATCAACATGCTCTGAAAAATACCATGTTGCCGGTGATTACTGTGGGCGGGGTGCAGATAGGGACTATGGTAGCCTATACAATCCTGACTGAGACAGTGTTCCAGTGGCCGGGAACGGGTTTCCTGTTCCTGGAAGCGATTAACCGGGTGGATACCCCATTGATTACCGCTTATGTCATTTTTGTTGGCCTGATCTTCGTGGTGACCAATACCCTGGTTGACCTGCTGTACGGCCTGATCAACCCAACCGTTAACCTGACCGGCAAAGGAGCGTAATCATGACTACCAAGACGACTGATGCGCCTTCACGCTGGCAGCGTTTTCTGAATTCAGATTTCATTTATTTCTTTAAAAAAGACAAAGTGGCGATTGCCAGTTTTACCGTGTTTCTGCTCTTTGTGCTGACGGCGCTGTTCGCACCTCTGCTGTCGCCAATGAATCCGTATGATCTCAACAGTATTGATATTATGGATTCAGAGCTGGCACCGTCATGGATGGAATTTGGCGATGCCCGTTTCCTGCTGGGTACGGATGATCAGGGCCGTGATATTCTGTCGACCATTATCTACGGGCTGCGCATCTCACTGGCCATTGGCCTGTTTGCCGTCGCGCTGCAGCTGTTTATCGGCATCATAGTCGGACTGTGTGCCGGTTACTTCGGTGGCCGGATTGACAGCTTCCTGATGCGTATTGCCGATGTTCAGCTGTCGTTCTCGACTATGATGGTGGCGATTATCGTGTTGGCAATTTTCAAAGCCAGCTTTGGCAGTGACTTTTACAGTCAGTACGCCATTTTGATGCTGGTGGTGATCATAGGTATTGCCGAATGGCCGCAGTATGCACGTACTGTGCGGGCATCTGTGCTGGCAGAGAAGAAAAAAGAGTATGTTGAAGCATCCCGCGTGATGGGCCTGAAATCACTGCGCATTATGTTTCGTCATATTTTGCCGAACTGCCTGTCGCCTATTCTGGTGATCTCCACCGTGCAGGTGGCCAATGCCATCATGTCGGAAGCGGCACTGTCCTTCCTGGGGCTGGGGATGCCGGTCGATCAGCCGTCACTGGGCTCGCTGATCAGTATCGGCTTTAACTACATCTTCTCGGGTTCCTGGTGGATCACTGCGTTTCCTGGCATTGTGCTGGTGACTCTGGTTCTGGTGATCAACCTGCTGGGTGACTGGCTGCGTGATGTCTTTAACCCTAAGGTTTACAAAGGGTAAAACCGGGCAACCTACCGCTTACCTTCTTAACAACCCCTGCCGCGGCAGGGGTTGTTGTTTTCCTCGCAATACTCCTGATCTGTCCCCGCAGCAACGCGTCAAAACAATGCGCTAAAGCATTGCACTCGCAGAAGTTTAATTTTTCGCTATTTATTCAATGGCTTAATTTGTAAGTAAATTGATACAAACTGCTTACACGTGCTTACCAAGCACTCAGTGACTTACAGACCCTCCCGATGAATAATTGATAAACAAAAGGTTAACAAATCAGCAACAATGCGCGCACCAGCCCAGTGGGGTAATCGGTGCCGGGATGCGGCTGTTTGGCAACGACAATAATAGTTATCCAGGGAGGATAAAACGTGAAAGGTCTGAACAAAACACTAATGGCGGCAACTTTGGCGTCGCTGATAACGGGACAAGCACACGCCGGCAATGTTGAAGTGCTGCATTACTGGACATCGGGTGGCGAAGCGGCAGCGCTTGCCATTCTACAAAAGATGATGAAGGAGGAAGGCCATAGCTGGACGGACTTTGCGGTGGCCGGTGGCGGCGGTGAAACGGCCATGACAGTGCTGAAGTCGCGTGCCATTTCGGGTAATCCGCCTTCCGCCTCTATGATAGCTGGCCCTGAAATTGCCCAGTGGGGTGATCTGGGTGTGCTGGCAAAACTGGATGAGGTTGCCACCAGTGAGCGCTGGGACGCATTGCTGCCAAAAGCCGTGGCCGACATCCATAAATATCAGGGCAGTTATGTTGCAGCGCCGGTGAATGTACACAGGATCAACTGGATGTGGATTAACAAGCCGATTCTGGATCAGGTGAACGGTGGCAAAGTGCCACAAAGCTGGGATGAGTTCTTCGTCTTTATGGATAAGGCTAAGCAGGCCGGTTTCGTCGCGTTTGCCCATGGCGGGCAGGACTGGCAGGACGCCACTGTGTTTGAACAGGTTGCTCTGGGAGTCGGTGGTGACGACTGGTATCGCCAGGCCTTTGTGGCGTTGGATAAGCAGGCGCTGAGTTCTGACACCATGACACAGGCTTTTGCGACCTTCAAAAAGCTCAAATCCTACATGGATCCGGGCATGCCGGGACGTGACTGGAACCTGACTACCGCGATGGTAATAGACGGCAAAGCCGCTGTGCAAATCATGGGAGACTGGGCAAAAGGGGAGTTTGCCGCCGCCGGTAAACAGCCAGGCAAGGATTATCTCTGTGCCACAGTGCCGGGAACGCAGAATACGTTTAACTTCAATGTTGATGCTTTCATGATGTTTGAGCAAAAGAGCAAAGAGGCACAGGCGGCCCAGGAGGACTTATCTCGCCTGCTGGTGTCGAAGGAATTTCAGGAAGAATTCAACCTGAAAAAAGGCTCCATTCCGGTACGTCCGGATGTGTCACTGGCCCGCTACGACAGCTGCGCCAAGCAGTCGATGTCTGATTTTCAGGCCAGCGCAAAATCCGGCTCACTGGTACCCAGCTTTGCCCATGCCATGGCAATGGAACCGGCAGTTAGCGGGGCCGTGTATGACGTCGTGACGAATTATTTCAATGATAATGACATGACGGCGGATGCGGCCACCTTACGTCTGGTGTCGGCTATCGAGCTGGCGCAGTAATCCCCGTCAGCCACACAGGCCGGTACAAACGGGTACCGGCTTTCCTGCCTATTTTGACAAGAGCCTTGTTATGACTATTGGAACCCAAGCTCAGCCACTGTCGGGAGCGCCGCCACGGGAAAGTCTGGCCGACAAACTGCAAGCCGTGTTGCCGAAGATAGTGCTAGCCCCCTCCATGGTGATCACTCTGGTGTTTACATATGGATTTATTCTATGGTCGTTGGTGCTGTCGTTCACCAACTCCCGAATGCTGCCTAAATATGATTTCATCGGTCTGAGCAATTACAGCAAATTGTTCAGCATGGATCGCTGGACGGTGGCCTATACCAATCTGTTTATTTTTGGTTTTCTGTTTATTGTGATCGCGATTTCGGTGGGCACGCTGCTGGCCATATTGCTGGATCAGAAGATACGGGCCGAAGGTGTGCTGCGAACAATTTACCTGTACCCGTTTGCACTTTCCCTGATTGTGACAGGCACCGCCTGGAAGTGGATACTCAATCCTCAAATCGGTATAGAGAAACTCCTGCACGACATCGGCTTCACCAGTTTCCAGTTTGACTGGCTGGTGGATAAGGACATGGCGATTTACACCATAGTGATTGCGGCAGTGTGGCAGGCATCAGGTTTTGTGATGGCCATTATGCTGGCCGGGTTGCGAGGGGTAGACAGCGCCATCATCAAAGCCGCGCAGATAGACGGTGCAACCATGCCGACGATTTATCGTCGCATCGTACTGCCTATCATGCGGCCGATCTTCTTCAGCTGCTTCATCATTTTGTCCCATCTGGCGATCAAGAGCTTCGATCTGGTGGTGGTGCTGACATCCGGCGGGCCTGGCTACTCGAGCGATTTACCCGCCACTTTTATGTATCAGTATGCGTTTGGACGTAACCAGATTGGGATTGGCTCGGCCAGCGCCATGATCACCCTGATGGGCTTTATTGCCATTCTGATCCCCTACCTGTATTCCGAACTGAGGAAGAAGAAGCATGGTTAATGCCAATTGGAGCCAGCAAGCCGGGCGGGCTTTCACGTATCTGGTCCTGATACTCTTTGCGCTGTATTTCATCATGCCGCTTGTGGTGATGGTGTTTAACTCACTGAAAGATTTAGCCGAAATACGGACCGGTAATCTGATACTGCCGCCACAGTCTCCGACCACAGAGGCCTGGCAAAAAGCCTGGTCATCCGCCTGTACCGGCTTGAGCTGCGAAGGCGTGTCTGCCTATTTTTGGAATTCTTTCAAAATCACCTTACCGGCTGTGGTGCTGGCGTCAGCCATAGGCGCAATTAATGGCTATGTCCTTGCAAAGTGGCGCTTCAGGGGCAGCGAAGTGTTCTTCGCCTTGATGCTGCTGGGCTGTTTCATTCCCTTTCAGGCGGTGTTGCTGCCAATGGCACAGACGCTGGGCTATCTCGGATTGGCGAACTCAGTACCCGGCCTGATTCTGGTCCATACCATTTATGGGATTCCGTTCACGACCCTGTTTTACCGTAATTATTACGTGGGCCTGCCGACTGAGCTGATTTCTGCCGCCAAGCTGGACGGTGCCGGTTTTTTCCAGACGTTTTACCACATAGTGTTACCGCTCTCAGGCCCGATCATAGTTGTGACGCTAATCTGGGAGTTCACCAATATCTGGAACGACTTTCTGTTTGGTGTGGTGTATTCCGGCCCGACGTCTCAGCCGATCACCGTCGCTCTCAACAACCTGGTCAACACCAGTCACGGTGTAAAGGAATATAACGTGGATATGGCGGCCGCCATTATTGCCGCTATCCCGACCATTTTTATCTACATCATCTCCGGTAAGTATTTCCTGCGTGGACTGGTTGCCGGTGCAGTCAAAGGATAATGACGATGTCGAGCTTACATATCAAAGACGTAAATAAGCATTATGGCGATTACCACGCGCTGAAAGAGATAGATATCAAGATAGACAGCGGTGAGTTTCTGGTGCTGGTGGGCCCGTCCGGCTGCGGTAAGTCAACGCTGATGAATACTATAGCCGGGCTGGACAGTATCAGTGACGGCGCGATTTTGTTAGGCGACAAAGACGTGACGCATTTGTCGCCTAAAGACAGGGACATCGCCATGGTCTTTCAGTCTTATGCGCTGTACCCCAGTATGACGGTACGCCGCAATATCGCCTTCGGATTGGAAATGCGCAAAGTGCCTCAGGCCCAGATTGCTCTGGAAGTCGACAGAGTGGCGACTATGCTGCAGATCGATCATCTGCTCGACCGCAAGCCGGCAGAGTTGTCGGGCGGCCAGCGCCAGCGGGTTGCCATGGGCAGAGCCCTGGCCCGTGAGCCGCAGATTTACCTGTTTGATGAGCCGCTCAGTAACCTGGATGCCAAACTCAGAGTGGAAATGCGCACTGAAATTAAGAAGCTGCACCAGCGGCTGAAAACCACCATAGTTTACGTCACCCATGATCAAATTGAAGCCATGACACTGGCCGACCGCATTGCTGTGATGAAAGACGGTGTCTTGCTGCAGCTTGCCAGCCCGGAGCAGATTTACAACAACCCGGTCAATATGTTCGTGGCGGGCTTTATGGGCTCACCCTCGATGAATTTCATACGCAGCTACCTCAGAGCACTCAATGACGGCTTGGCGATAGAACTGCATAACCGGGACGGCGAGCGGGTCAGTATTCCTTTGCCTGAGAGAGGAAAAGATTTGTCAGCCTGGGTGAATCGTGAAGTGATACTGGGGCTTCGTCCTGAGCAGATCCGTCAGGCAACGGCGAATTCGCCGGCAGTGTTTGAAAGACATATCAATAATCAGCTGGATGTGGTGGAACCGACGGGGGCGGATACGCTGGTGGTTACACAGTTTAACGATCAGGATGTGACCGCGAGATTAGACCCTGAAAGTCATCCTGTGTCGGGACGCGATTTCTTATTCGCGGTCGATGTGAGCAAAGCGGTGCTGTTCGATCCGGACAGTGAGGACAGGATTTATTAAGTGCTCAGAGATGCAGGTATAAAAAAGCGGCTGTTTCCAGCCGCTTTTGTCAGGGGGATGTTATGAGTGGTCTTAGAAAATCAGGTGAGCCATCAGCGCGATAACCGGCAGGGTGACCAGGGTACGCAGAATGAAGATCACGAACAGCTCCCAGGCCTTCACCGGGATCTTGCTGCCCAGCAGCAGAGCACCGATTTCAGACATATAAATCAGCTGTGTTACAGACAGTGCTGCAATCACAAAGCGAGTCAGATCACTCTGGATTTCCGTTGCCAGAATCGAAGGCAGGAACATATCAGCAAAGCCTACGACTATGGTTTTAGATGCTTCAGTTGCTTCCGGAATCTGCAGCAGTTCCAGCAGCGGGATAAAGGGTTTACCCAGCCAGTCAAACACAGGTGTGTTCTCGGCAACCAGCAGCGCCAGTGTACCTATGGCCATGACAACAGGCAGGACACCGAACACCATATCGACAGCGGCTTTGACACCGTCATTGACCACTTTGCGCAAGCTGGTGACTTTGTTGGCGCGCTCAAAGGCTTTTTCCAGACCGAAGCTCAGCACAGTGTGGCCGTTAGGCAGGGCATCCATGTTGGCATCGGCCGGGGTACCGCAGACAAATTCATCACGCTTACGGCTCAGAGGCGGCAGGCGCGGAACAACAATGGCAGCCACCACACCCGCCAGACATACAGTGGCGTAGAAAGGCAGGAACATGTGTTCCAGGTTAACCTGCGCGATCACAACCAGACTGAACGTAATGGAAACGGCAGAGAAAGTGGTACCAATAACCGCCGCTTCACGCTTGGTATAGAAGCCTTCTTCATACTGTTTGCTGGTCAGCAGGACCCCGACACTGCCGTCAGCCAACCAGGATGCCATACAGTCGATAGCTGAACGCCCAGGCAAGTTAAACAGCGGGCGCATGATTTTGGTCAGCATTGCTCCGAAGAATTCCAGCAGACCAAAGCTCGTCAGCAAAGGCAGGAAAAAGCCCGCACACAGGAAGACCGCAAACAGCACGGGCAGCAGGTCGTTCAGTACCAAGCCGCCGGTATTTCCGTCAAAGATAGCAACCGGACCGACTTTAAAAAACGTCAGGATGGCAAAGGTCGCACCCAGTAATTGAACGATGTACCAAGGCAGGCTTGGCTTAAACAGATTGGCAATAAAAGGTTTACGTTCAATAAAACGGGGTTTGATGAGGCGAACCAGAGTCGAGCAAAGCGCCGTCAGGGTAATGACGGTGGTGACGATGGCCGTCAGGCTACCTTCAAACAGGTTCTGGATTGCTTTTGCCATTAAGGCAATAGGGATGGTTATCTCTCCACCTACGGTGATTGGTGCCATAAACAGCAGCACACCGATGAATGATGGCAGAATAAACATGAGCCAAGGCGCTTTACGCTTGTTTGCGCCAGTTATCACTTGTTCTGACATGATTGACCTTTAAGTAACTGATACAACGTGTTTTGTGCTGAGTTGAGTGGTTCTTCCCAGCATGAACATGCAGTTATTATTAATATAATCGTGTCGGAGGTTACATTTTTTATCACTGCAATGGAATACTTCTCTGAAAGAATCATCTAATTATGCATTGTAAATTAGACGTTATGATAAGTTACTCACGTTTAACAACGATATATCTTGCATTACAATTTACGTTGGTATTACACATCGGCGGGATTTGTGCAGCACTTCACTGTTATTGACATTGTCATTGTTAAGCGTAAAGCCGCTTATATAATGGGCGCTTCTTGATGACTTTTTTGACAAATTCACGGCAAAAAAATACTAATACTTATGAATATTAAATTGCAGGGACTCACACTGGCAGTGGCTACGGCTTTGTCAGTCAGCACATTTTCCGCTCAGGCAGCGGTAAACGGTGCAGATGCACGCAGCGTGGCGATGGGCGGCACAGGTGTCGCGTCCGCCAGTTATCTGACAGCCAGCTTTTATAACCCGGCGTTGGTGGCACATTATAATAAGACCGATGATTTTGGCGTGTTATTGCCAGCGGTGGGGGTCAGTATTCATGATCCGGACGAGCTGAATCAGAAAGTGGAAGATTTCCAGGATGTTAATGACGAACTGGAAATGGCGATAGATAATAGCGGCGGCAGCCCGGTTTCTGATTCCCTGGTCAATGAATGGAAAGCGGCACTGATGGCCATGGATGAGGGTAAACTCAAGGCTGACATCAGTATCGGAGCGGCCGTTGCGGTGCCGAACCGTTATCTGAGCATGAGCTTGTTCACTCAGGCGCAGATTGTCAGCCTGGCTCAGGCCAACATTGATCCTGATGATTTGGCTGGTGTGGATGGCTCGAATCCGCCGGATCTCGACAATCTTCAGTCTGATGTGCTGGGGATTGCTGGTGGCATCGTCGATGTCGGTTTAACCATGGGTAAATCTTTCGAATTACCTACTGTCTCCCTGCCGGAGCAGAAGGTGTCTGTGGGTATCTCACCTAAGATTCAACAGCTGATTGCCGTGAGCTTCCAAAACACTGTCAGCCAGTTTGATAACAGTGACTTCGAATTTGAAAACGAATATCAGGATGATACGGCCTTCAACCTGGATATCGGTCTGGCTTACCAGCCGATCCCAACAGTAACTCTAGGGTTCAGTGGCCGTAACTTGTTTAAGCAGGAGCTGGAAACCAACACACCGGAATCCCCCGCAGGTCAGCCAGGCAAATTTACCAGTAAGACTTTGCTGGTTGAGCCTAAATACACTCTGGGTGCTGCATACAGTAACAGCTGGTTTACCGCTGCCGCTGATGTGGATCTGACAGAGCAGAAATATTTCAAAGAGTTTGATCTGGCGACGCAATATGCACGGCTGGGTATGGAATTGAATGGCTGGGACTGGGTGCAGTTCCGTGCCGGTTACAGCTTGAGCCTGACTGATTCTGCTGAAGATACCATGAGTGCCGGTATCGGCCTGAGTCCGTTCGGCGTGGTTGCGGTTGATCTGGCATTGCAATACGGCCAGGACAACAATTATGGTGCGGCCCTGCAGTTCGGCTTTACTATGTAATCACCTGGAAAAGTATAGTGCTCACCCCGTCATAAATTTGGCGGGGTGTGTATATGATAAATAGATTGATTACATGTAATCATGGCAGTGGATCAAATAACAGAAATAATCTGAATGAAGTTTTCACAATCCTTTGAATTAAAATATAAAAATAATTTCTGATTTTTTGATATTAATTAGAATTCCCCAGAATATTAGCTAACCTCATAAGCAATGAAGTTAATCTTCATTTAACTGCTAAATAACAAAATAAATAAAGAATCGATCTTTATTTTTATCGTCTCCGAAATTTTTAATCATGCTTTTAATTCGGTTAAATTATTATTCATCGAATAGCACGGTTAAAAGGGGGCTCACAAAAAAATATGAGGAACAACGTCATGGCAAATATTAATAAAGTCGAAATCGTCATCGACTGCGAAGCAATTGAAAATGGTGCACAGGGCTATCAAGCCGTTCAGATGTTTGCTGATCCCAGTCTGGTTATCGATAATTCACAGGGTTCTTATGAACTGAGCATTAAGGTCAATAACGGCGATGTGATTCGCTGGTCTGCGTTTCCGAAAGTGAGTGTTTCGGAAGATGGCAGTCATTATTCAGTTCTTATTGACGCTGAACATGAATGGAACAGTACTTTGATCAAAGGCTGGTCGGCGTATCAGGGCAATACACAAGTCTATGTCTATCAGGAAGACGGTATTCCGATGAATGACAGCGTTAACGTGCCATTTGTACGCCAGACGGCCTACATGCCGTATGTTCAGGCTGAAGCCACACTGCCAGGTCGCCCGAATCCGGGTACTCAGCAAAAAGCGGCGTATACATTCTGGGTACAAGTCTTTAAAGATGATCAGCTGATTAAAGAAATTAACTGGGACCCATATGTGACTGCCATTCAGCCATAATTTGTTTTTATAACACCCAATAGCGAGCGTTATTTTCTCTCGCTATTGGATCTTATCTAGTCTTTATTTATTAAAGCATTTCATCTTTAAGCGGTTTTCATCACAATTACTGCAGCGATAACCACAAAAATACCTGTCCAGCCAAGCGGTGAAAGTCGTTGTTTAAACAAGACAGAGCCGCCAATGGCGGTGCCCAGAATGCCTATGGCGCCCCATGACGCATAAGCCACCGCCAAATCAATCTCTTTGACGGCCTGAGCCAGCAGCGTAAAGGCACACAAGACCAGCGCGATAGACAAGCCTCCCCAGAGTTTGTGCTTGAAGCCGTTCGAACGGGTCAGTGCCATGTTGGCGGCAATGTCGACCAAAGCCGCCAGCACCACAAAGCCGAAGGACAGGGTAAAGAACTGACTCATGATCGGCTCCTTGCTGAGGTTGAGTGCGGTATTGAAGCCTTAGCCTGGGTGGCACGGCTGTCTGACTGCGCTTCACCCAACGTCACCATTACAATACCTGCCACGGCTAAACCCAGGCCAAGCAGTTCCTGACTGTTCAAATCGGCCTTGAACACCAGTAGTGACACCAGAGTGATCAGGGTAATACCCAGCCCCTCCCATATCGCATACGCTACACCTATGGCAATTCTCTTCGCCGCCAGCGACAGGAAGTAATAAGACACAGTGATCAATAGATACATGACCGCATAACCCCAGAGTGCGTCTTGCTGGCCGAGCAGATTCATGGTGCTGGTACCGGCGACTTCAGAAGCGATAGCCAGTAGCAGAAAGATTCGTGCAAGAAACATCATTCACCTTTAAATGAACTTAATTAAATGCATAACATTGAAGGACATGAAATCCCGCCAGCAGGGAGAAAAACGCTGAAACCGTACTTTTGTTGACTGTGCAGTAAAATGTTATGGAGTAAGGCTAGAGTAGCCCGCGATATTCGGCCTGGACAGGTAATTGAGATATTCATTTTTGAATATCTCTTGGTGGTTCAGAGCGGGTGTTTGAACAGGTTCTTTACAATACGATGTAAATGCTGGTGCATCGGGTGATTTCTGTTGGTCTGCAAAAAACCGCCTGAGATAACAAAGTCGCTGAATTCCCGGTTGACGGCAGGCATAGGGTAAGCCACCAGATCCGGAAAAAGCCGGATGGAGCTTTTGCTGGCGTACATGATGGCATCGGTATTGAGCAGCATCTCGGCTGCGACGCGTAAACTGTAGGTTTTGAGCAGTACGTTCGGCTGATAGCCCATGCGCTGATATTCAGACTCCACGGTACACAAAGGATTGTACGAAGCGGGGGACGGCAGAGACACAATCGGCAATTGCGCGACCGCCTCCCAGTCGTTGCTGTCTTTATCCAGCGACAGGCTCGGGTGGTTATGCCGGGCCAGTATCATCCGCTTTTCCGTAAACAGTGGGCGCATATAGATGTCGTTCGACAGCTCGGTTTCCTGATCCAAAATGCAGTAATCATGCATGCCTTCGAGCATTTCACCCTGGCTGTTATTGTTCCAGCTGGAAAAGGAAAACGTCGCGCGGGGAAAGGCCTGGTAACAGCCGCTCAGCAGGCGCGCTCCCTGCTCGTCGAGCAGATACGGATCGATGACCAGTGAGAGCTGGCCGTCATACGCCAGGGCACTGAAATCCTCAAACTCGTGCAACACCTTGGCAATGGGTGCCAGGATGTTGTCGAACTCTTCGGCTAAGCGCAGCGCCATCGGAGAGGGTTCCACACCGTGCGGCTTGCGCACGAACAGCGGGTCGTTGAACGTGGTCTTTAATCTGGCCACACCACGGCTGGCACTGGGCTGAGAGATCCCGAGCTGCGCCGCCGCGACTTTAATACTCTTATGATCAACCACCGCCTTGAGCAAGCGCATAAGATTGAGATCTAGTGTATCGAGCTGATGGGCCATGCAGACACCTGATAGATCAACAGAAAAGTGATTTGATGATTGTAATGGGTTGCGGCGTTCTGGTCACGGTGACAATCCGGCTGGCGTTATTTTGGCACCAGAAAGTGCGGTGAGTGGCTGTGATATTGAGCGCAAAACAAGATAAATAGTTGTATTGCCAGCAGCAACTGTGAATTTGCCGGCTGTTTACGACATAATGCCAAATGCGCATAACCGGCGTACTGCTTAAAATAGGGCCATTTTTGATCCCAACGGTGCCTTCTTCATGTCGTCCGATATCAAACCGACCAAACGTTTTGTCAAAGCCGCTTATCAGCCACTGGATGAGCGAATTTACAGCTCTAAACCTGAACCGGTTCCAGAGACAGAGCCTGTACCTGAATATGCCTATTCTGTGGCATTTGCTTGCCGGCCGGCGCTGTACCGACAATACGTCAAACCTTATCTGTCGCTGCAATTAAATCAGTCTGAGCAAGAAGGCCCGCTCACGCAATGGTCAGAGAAAGCGCAGGGTCAGCATACTTATGTGTCGTGCGAAGTCAGGAAGGATGAAGAAAAGTCACTGCAGGTAAATTGGCGAACCAGCCCTTTGGTGAGTTTTGGAGTGGATGCTGTCCTGCCGCACGACAAGTCTGCCGCAGTGATTCAGGAAGCCTTTGTGCCTGTTCGCCCGGCGATTCAGATGGGAGAGCAACTGGGCCTGCCGACCAAAGGCTACCTCTATCACTTTCTGGCAGGCAAACTGATCAGCGAATACCGTTGTATGGGGGAAACCTATCCGCGTTTTCAGGTTACCCAGAGCCGTGCGGAGGCCATGTATCCTGAACCCGCGATTGATCAACCGCTCGAATTCATCCTTGCCCTCTGGCAGCGAAACGGCCAGACGGTTCAGGATCAATACCTGCTCTATAGTCAGGAAGCACTGACTGACGATGCCATTAACAGTGTCGATACCGCCTTTCTGGATCAACATGGTGTGAAGCTGGACATGCAGCAGATTATCCCGCTGACAGAAAATGGCGGGCAACGTAAAAAGCACACCGTGGTTGAGGGAGAGACCTTATCCGGTATCGCAGACCATTATCAGATGACGCTGGAATCATTGTTGTCACTCAATCCATTCTGGCGTGATAACAAAACACAGCTGAGCATTGGCAGTCAGGTTTACCTTGAGTCGGTGGGGATTTACACCCATGGTCAGGACACACGTTACCCGGCTTCTGCAATGATGCTGGGAGACGGCGTTTTCGCCATCAGCAATCAGTCGCAGGGCTGGGTCGACTTTCCTGTGGTGAAAGTGGCTGAAGCGGAAGCAGGTCAGTTTACGGCCCTTTCCCCTGTGCGTTACGCCATTGATGCACGTAACGAAAAAGGACAGGGCTTGCACCCCGTTCAGGACACAGAGGTGTTTTCCGGGGGGATTTTTCAGTCAGCAGAGACACCCTACACTCTGCGTCAGATCCGTGACGGCTGGCTGTATGCGCTGCATCCGCTGCCAGAATCGGAAGAGTGGCAGCTGGAAGAATACAAGATTGAGCAGGGGGAGTTTCGCCGGGTAGAAGGCCACACGGCGCAAGCACGCGCAAAGGCGGAGCCTCAGCAACCGAAAAGCCATATTCTCTGCGCTACGGCGAGTCCGTATTACCTGGCCTATTCCGTGAAGCGCTGGACAGATCGTATCTGCGATTTTTATCTCACCGATGCACAGGCCCGCGACAACTGGCTGCGCAAAGTCGATCTGAATGCATCGGGTCAGCATACTCATCGCGCTGATGTCGCCACGGTGGAATGTGCTGTTGCCGATGTGAACGTCGAAGGACTGGATCCTTTTGCCGGAACCTGCGCGCCGCTGACAGGTGAGCCCGGCAAACCGAACGATTTTATTCATGTCCCGCCGAAAAAGACACTGGCCAGTTACACCTATCAGGCACCGTCAGCACACGGACAGCAGATAGTGGCTCTGGACGATCCGCTGGCCGACCTGAGCGATCTCTATCTTGCCCTGCTGGAGCCGGTACTGACCACCACGCCCGATGAGCAAACCCACCGCAAAGTGGTGCTGGCAGAAGCCATTCGCTCCATGGTTCGGGTGTCGATCCCGCAAGATAAAATGCCGGTAATCCAGCCGGAACAGTGGCTTGATTTTGAAAGCGCACTGGATACCTGTCTGGAATATCAGTATCAGATACCCGTACTGCATACGGGACCAGATAATACTTTGTCAGCCAGGCTTGAGCTGCTTAACCAATACAAACAGGCCAGTCTCAAGGCGCAGGCCAAGCTGGAAGCCATGGGCTTTTTCGGGGTTGAAGACTATGTGCAGGAATATACCGAACGTCGAAAAGCCCACTCACAGGTAAACTGGGACGGGCTGGATACCTTTTATAAAGCCTATCTGGCGTCGCAGGCGGGCGCGTATGCGGCGATCCCCGGCGCCTTTGACCGGCTGTTAGCCGCCTTGCCCACACTGGGTACTGAGCCGATGCGTCTCGGGCTGGACATGCTGTACAGCGATCACATGGCTTATCTGATGGAACTCTTCGGGGAGATCCTGCCTGCACTCAACAGCAGCGCCAGCGATGACGCCATGCAGCAGAAGCTGGCCGAGGCGCTGGTGCAGGAGACACCGGATAACCTGATGGCACTGGCCACCTCATTTTTCTCGGCGGAGTTCTATACCAAAGCCGATGAACTGGTGAAAGAAAGCGATGTGCTTGATCTGCAGCGTGAGTCTGTCCCTGTGACAGGTGTGGTCGCCGGTCTTAACAGCGTGCTGGGTTTTGGGCTGGGGACAGAATCGGCACTTTACCAAAAAACCTTATCCATGACGGTACCGCTGGGCGGTTTGATTGACAGTGCCATTGAAGCGGTGAAAAAAACGGCAGGCATGGGATTCCAGAAGGGGTATTTTACCTATTTAGGGATCACCATGAAAAAAGGCGGCTTTCGCGGTGGCTTCAATGTCGCGGCGATGACCTGGAGTCTGGAACAGATCTCTCAGGGCAAAATCGGTCTGAATCCGGCGTTTGAGCAGACCCGTCAGGCCTTCCGTCAGCGCTTTAGCGGTGCGGTCTCAGAGTGGCAGTCGCTGGATGAGCAGCTCAGGCGGATGCCTGCCGACTCACCCAAGCGGGCAGCGCTGGAACTGAAGCAGCAGAAAATGGAAACCCGTGTCGCCCGGATGGTCACCGAGGCACCTGGGGTATACGACAGTTTCAACGGCGCAAAATTGCAGGCGTTCAACAGTGTTCTGGACAGGGCCAATCAGGGGTTCAGTCGGCTCGGCCGGCTCGATTTTATTGTGGCGTTTCTTAATGCCATTAACGTGGTCGCCCAACAATACGCAGTGGAAGAGACGCTGGCCTCCACACCCAATGCCGACGTGAATACCCAGCGCCATGTGGTGGGTTTCAGCACCGCCTGGCTGATGCATGCCACCAGTGAGATCTTCCGCGGGCTGGCATTTGATAGGGTGAAGCAACATTCAGATTTACTAAAAAAGAAAATAAATGAACTAGCTCGCAAGGGAGCTAATTCGGAAGCTCAATTACTGGCCAAAAGCTATCTTCAGCGCTCCATGCTGGCAGGCATGCTGGGTGTTGTCGCGGCGGGGTGGGAAGCCTATATAACCTGGCAGGATGCTGAGAAAGCTGACTTTATGGTAGAAAAAGGCCTGCTATATACTAAGAGCTTAATTTTATATGCTCAAAGTGGTGTATGGTTGACGTTGGCAGTACAAGGAGGAAGAGGATTTGCTAACAGAATTGCTCTTGGGGTTGTACTCCAAGGCTGGATGGTCGCAGCCTGGTTTTGGTTGGGTATCGCTTATCTGGCCGTCTCTGTGATCATCAATGCCCTGCAACAATCCCCGCTGGAAAGCTGGCTGCGCAACAGTGTCTGGGGGGAAGAGCCCAAAGGCGATTGGACTGCAGAAACTGAATATCAGGCGCTGCTGCAAATTCTCAATCAGCCGCAAATTGAGGCGGTGGTCAAAAGTGCCAGGCAACTACCGGGCAAAGTCGCCTCCCCTTATGCGCCTTTGCCTTATACCTTTCAGCAGCAGTTGAAGCTCACTTTTCCGCAGCAACGTCCCGGACAGCGTATTGACGTCGGCGTTACTGTCTCTGGGCTGCGGGAGCGGGAAGTTTACGAAGGCTACTACAAAACCACTAAAGTTGATGCTTTTACCTATCAGCTGACCGAACAGGATATCGCACGGGGCGGCTGGGAATTTGATGAGCACAAGGTGCCGACGCTGGTGCTGGATATTCCTATCTGGGTAGAGCGTATTGATACCATCATAGTGTTTGCTGTGGTGAACAACCACAACCCCTTTGCCGAATCACAGCAGACGGCACAGTCTTATAAATATCAGGTGCATCCGCAGCTCCAGGCACAATCGGATGTGATGAAAGATGGCCAGGTAACCGATATGATTGGCCAACAACTGATTCCAGTAAAAGTAGAAGAATTATGACCACAACAGTATCTTTAACCGAATGCGCGGAAGAGTATAAACAACAGCAGCACCAGCAAGTTTTAGATGCTGAGGTAGTGCATGAGTGGGAGTGTGTGCTCCGCTCCAAAGATAAACCATTTATGCCGTTTATTATGATTGGAATATTCAGTGTTCTTTATGGCATTTCATATTTCTTAAGCCCAAGTATTACCTTTTTTTATATGTGGGCTATCACTGTCGTAATCTTCGCACCTGTCAGCTACTTTTTGTTTGATGCCGACTACGACTACAAAGGTCAAATCACCCCCAAAGGCATCATTGTTCAGCAAACAGAACGGGTGCCGGAGATCTTCTACAAGGCAACGCGGGGAATGGCCTATATCGGCATTGTAGTGTGTGTGATTGCCGCCCTGATGGTCGGGCCGCTGGCCTTTGTCGGTGCAGGGGCTTTTGCTTTGATGTCGTTTAAGATGACGGGCTTTCATAAAAAGGTCGAAATTGAGGTTATTCCATTCATTTTAAGCCATCAATATGAATATGAAGGACGAGAACAAGACCCAATCTATCAGTACTCAGTTTTTGCTTACTATTATGATGTGCTCGATTTTGAGAGAAATAATAATCTTGAATATTGGGTGAAGATCTATTGTCAAGTAGAACAATTCCCTGAGGTAGACAAGATTATTCGTCAGTATATTGATGTAACAAAAGAGAGGGAATGCTTTGGTGAAGCACGGTAAGGGTATAGCAATATGACAACCACAGTATCTTTACCCGAATACACGGAAGAGTATAAACAGCAACAACATCAACAAGTGCTGGAGGCTGAGGTGGTGCATGAGTGGGAGTGTATCTTGAGGAATAAAATTAAGGAATTATTTACATTAATTATAGGATTAGGGATATGCATGTTTTTCGGCGTGACCTATTATTTTAATCAAGATGTACTCATACTTTATTTGTGGGTCGGGATAATATTAATTTTCATGCCCCTAACCTATTTTTTATTTGATACAGACTACGACTACAAGGGCCAAATCACTCCCAAAGGCATCATTATTCAGAAAACAGAACGGGTGCCGGAGATCTTCTACAAGGCAACACGGGGCATGGCTTATATCGGCATTGTGGTGTGCGTGATTGCCACCCTGATGGTCGGGCCGCTGGCCTTTGTCGGTGCAGGGGCTTTTGCTTTGATGTTGTTTAAGATGACGGGGTTTCATAAGCAACCGAAGGTATTAGTGTATCCGTTCTTGGAAAGCTTTACTTATCGAAATACATGCTCTGAATTAGATGATATTTATCAATGGGATATTTATACATTTA
>NZ_JAKLTE010000033.1:0-32270 GCF_022014395.1 Photobacterium sp. WH77
TGTTATGCTCCTTTCATTATTGCAAGAAAGGCACTTTCTTTATTTTCAGTATAGTTCGTTTTAACAATTAGACTGAGAATTGGTGTATAAGCATAAAAAATTCACATAAAAAAATGGTGATAAGAATTTCATCCTATGACGAAATATTTGTCTATACTCATAAAAAATAAGATAAAAATATTTATTGTGGTGGATTAATGACAATCGTGTTTTTAGTTGTGGGCGCAATCATTCAGGCCGTTGCTATTTATGTTGCGTTTTTTACACAGCTACCAGGGCATTTGTATATAGCAACTATCCTGATGGTGTTGGCACTGACAAGTTTGATGGCTATTCGTAGCCTGATTGCTCCGGCTTGTTTACTCGCCGGGGTCATTGTCGGCCTGGCAATATCGCATAATCAGTCAGACGTAAAGTTGTTAATTAATATGGGTGAAGTGATGAAATTAGCCATCCAGCCTGACTGGGAAATTAATCAAGCCTGGCAATTTGTGAATGGCAGCGCTCCAGAATAAATGTTATTTGACTGGAATAAGCAAAAGCTGACCTGCATGTATTTTATTGTTCACCAACTGATTGGCTTGTTTTATATCTCTGATCGATGTGTTGTTTAACGTGGCCAGTTTATATAAAGAATCGCCAGGCTCAATATGTCGAACGCTGTATTTGTTCTTGACATAGTGTAATTTCTCAGGCTGCTGATAAAAGTGATTGAGCTGTTTTTTAGGTATGAGTAACTGGCTCTGTTCCTGCCTTAATGTTAGCCCGGCAGAGTATCCTGGGTTAAGCAGATACAGTGCTTTTCCGGTCAGTCCTGCATCACTGGCAATCTGAGCAAGGGGCACTTGCCGTGTTATCGTTACTGACGTCAATACTGGGCTGTTGGGTATGTATACCAAAGGAAGAGAGGTATGATTCTCTTCTTTAATTATCTGGCTTAATGCCAGCAGTTTAGGGACATAATGCTCTGTTTCACGGGGTAATGCTAACGACCAGAAGTCGGTTGATTTCCCCAGCGCTTTGTTGGCTTTGATTGCTTTGCGAACTCTGCTTTCACCGGAATTATATGCGGCAATCGCATGTAGCCAGTTACCATTGAATTTATCATGAAGATATTCCAGTAAATCAAGTGCAGCCTGAGTCGAGGCAATAATATCAAGCCTGCCGTCATATCCAGGCCGAAATTGCAATCCGAATGATTTACCTGTTGGTTTCGTGATCTGCCACAGCCCAGCTGCACCTTGATGTGAATGAGCATAGGGGTCAAATGCACTTTCTATGAAAGGCAGTAAAACAAGTTCGATAGGTAGATCACGAGCTTGAGCATTTTGGTAGATGTAATAAAGAAATGGTTGAGCTCGCTTTGATACTGTCTTGAGGTGTAATGGCCGGCTCAGATACCATTGTTTATAGTTCCGCACTCTTGCGTTGTTTGGTACCGGAAGATCGCTTTCTTTTGCGAGAATTTGCCAGAGACTCTCTTCTTTGATCATTGATAGCTCAGTTAAGGGAGGTGGCGAATAATCAGAAGGTAAGCCTGTTGCCAGATAGCGACCATCAATAACATCTTCCGGAATAGGGCATCGCTGGCTTTTACTTGCAACAAGCAGCAATGCTTTTTGGAAGGCTTCATTGTGTGCATCATTGGTGACAGACATGGATCCACAGCCTGTCAGAAACTGGAATGACAAAACCAACAACGGGTAAGCGTTTCTCATAATCGGCCTGCTAACCTTAGTCTGATCGAACCCAGCAATAAATTTTTATTGTGTTTTTTTAAGGTATAGCAAGACTGGTTTGTTTAACTTGTCTGTTTTTTGATACAGCTCATGAAAAATTTTTCGGTGATTTCTCGAAAATATTTAACTGAGGTATAAACAATAAAGTGAAATGGGTTGGGACCTGTAGAAACTACAACGCCACATTGCTGCGGCGTTGTATGGGAGGAACTGTCAGAAGTAGAATCTTGTACCAAAAATGAATCGGGTGAAGCTGTCCTCAACGCCGTCTTTTGTGACGCTGATATCGTCGGTCGCGATGTTGTAGTTCACCTCTGCACTAATGGCAACATGTGGGTTGATGAAGTATTTCACACCACCTGCGATTTTAATATTCAAAGCAGTGACATCTTCAATATCAAAATCGACGTCATCATCTGCATCTGCCGAAAGATTGGCTAGCTGAGCAGCGGCGCCAAGATAAGGAACCCAGTTACTGTCGTTGGTAAAGTTGTACTCAGTAAACATACCAAGCTGGAAGGTCTTGGTGCTGTCACTCATGTTTACATCCAAAACCCCCCCGATTTCCCAGTCATCCATCAGGAAATAGCCATAGGAGGTGTTCAACAGGAATAAATAATCATCCACATAATCAAGATCCAGACTACCTTGTAAGCCGAATTCTTGCGTACCTTCTTCCAGAGTTACGGCAAGTGCAGCCGGGCTAGCCAACAGTGTTGTTACTAATAATGCCAATGCTTTTTGCTTCATTTCCATCACTCCATTGTTTTTGTGTGTGATACAGGTGAAGCATAGACGAGACTATTCAAAGTTGCATAAATACTCCAAAGTTTTCATCGTGTTTCACAAAGATACATAAACTATTTTATTAATCATTCTTATAATAAAACTCAGGAAAAATTCGAATGGCAAAACAACATGTCGTGCAAGCAGAATCATCCGTTAGATTCTTAATTACGAGATTAATGGCTTTGTTTAATGCACTATAACTTTTCATCTGGCAGAGTTTACATTAATCACACCTCAACGATTACTCATACGATATCTACTTACGACTATTGTCTGACAAGGTAAGAGTTATATTGCTGTCCGGTCGATGGTATAACTGTGGTAAACGTTAACAAGGGCAAGGAAAGATGCATTTTCCCTATCGAAATATAGTGATACTCACTGGCGCTGGAATATCAGCCGAGTCGGGGATCAAAACCTTTCGTGACCAGGATGGGCTGTGGGAAAACCACCGTATTGAGGATGTAGCAACACCGGAAGGGTTTAACAGAGACCCTTACCTGGTGCAATCCTTCTACAATCAGCGCCGTCAACAGTTAGAAAGTGGAACTGTTCAACCTAATGCTGCGCATTATGCGCTGTCACGTTTGGAAAAGGAACTCGACGGTACGGTGACAGTGATAACGCAGAACATAGACAATCTGCATGAGAAAGCGGGTAGCCATAATGTCATTCATATGCATGGTGAGTTACTTAAAGCTCAGTGCAGTCAAAGTGGTCAAACTATTGAGTGGAGCGGTGATATTTCACTGGATGACAGCTGCCATTGCTGCCAGATTCCAGCGCCGTTAAGGCCTAATGTTGTCTGGTTCGGAGAAATGCCGCAGTCAATGGATAAGATTTATTCTGCGCTGGTTGCGGCCGATCTCTTTATCGCTATTGGTACATCAGGTTCAGTTTATCCGGCGGCGGGCTTTGTTCATGAGGCTGCAATGCACGGATCACACACCCTTGAACTCAACTTAGAGCCGAGTATTGTGGAAAGTGAATTTGATGAGAAACGCTATGGACCGGCGTCAAGAATTGTCCCTGAGCTCGTCGATGAGTTGCTAGCGCCAACTGACTAGTACATTAATATTCTTGAGTGCAGGCTTGTATAGACAAGTAAAGCTAAAAAAATAAGGCGTCTTACGACGCCTTAAAGGTTGTTTACTGGCCAGCTTTTAGTTTTTGGTAATATTCTTCATACAGTGATACCGCATCACCGACACTGTCTTGCCACTCACCGGCATCCATTACAGCTTGTGGCGGGTAGATGCTCGGGTCATCCACAAATGTTTTTGGCAGCTTATCTTTGGCTGTTGCAACAGGGGTTGGATAACCAATTTCCAGTGCAACTTTTGCTGCGTTCTCAGGTTTGAGCAAAAAGTCGATCATCTTATGTGCGGCATCAACGTTTTTCGCGCCGGCTGGGATTGCCAGGCTGTCCATCCAGAAAATGGCACCTTCTTCAGGCCAAACGATATCAATTGGGGCGCCTTCCTGTCGTGCCATGTAGGCAGAACCATTCCAAAGCATACCCAAAGAGGTTTCTCCTGCCATGTAAGGGTTAGCAGGGTAGTCTGAGTTAAAGACCAGCACGTTGGGCATCAGCTTTTTCAGTTCTTCATAAGCGGCTTTAATTTCGTCGGGGTTTTGAGTGTTGGCTGAGTAACCTAACTTACGTAATGCGATGTGGAAGAATTCACGTGCATCGTCCATCATCATTAGCTGGCCTTGCCATTTGCTGTCCCAGAAGTCACTCCAGCCAGTGATCGTTTTGGCATTGATCAGATCTGTATTCACGCCAATACCTGTTGCGCCCCAAATGTAGGGAATCGAGTAGTCATTGCTTGGGTCGAAAGGCTTATTCAGGAAGTTAGGATCCAGGTCTTTAAAATGCGACAGTTTAGACTTTTCGATTTTCTTCAGCATATTCTCGTCACGCATTTTAGAGACGTAATATGTAGAAGGCACGACCAGATCGTAACCTGAACCGTAGGTCTTCAATTTAGCGTACATCGTCTCATTCGATTCATAAGTCGAATAGATGACTTTGATACCGGTTTCTTTGGTGAACGCTTCCAGCACACTGGCTGGGATATACTCAGACCAGTTGTAGAAATACAGTTCTTCGTCTGCAGCCAGCGCTGAATGTGATGTCAGCGACATGGCAAACAGACCGCCGACCATGATTGAAGACCATTTTTTCATTTAGTTACTCCCAACTTCAGAAGCCCTACATAGCATTCTGGTAGCTATACTAATGCCCACCTCTCTTGCGGACAGGGTGTGTCATTTCAGATGACAAAATATGTCAGAATGAGGTATTAACTCATTACTAACGTATGGAATTTATTACAGAATCAGTGGGAGAGTATAGCAGAGGGGATAAGAAAAAAGGCAACCAAATCATTTTGGTTGCCTAAAGAAAGCGCTTATTGACCAGCTTTCAGCTTGAGGAAGTTTTCCTCATACAGAATGTTGGCGTCACCGACAGCATTCTGGAACTCACCGCGCTCTAATTCCTCTTTAGGTGGAAACAGAGTAGGGTTGTCTTTATATTTTGCATTTGATGCTTCCACACCTGTCAGATAACCGGTTTCTTCTGAAATTTTCGCGGCAACATCAGGGCGTAGCAGGAAGTCGATCATCTTATGAGCGGCTTCCGTGTTTTTCGCATTGCTGGTTATCGATAGGTTATCGACCCAGTAAATGCCGCCTTCTTTTGGCCAAACCAGTTCAATGGGCAGGCCTTCACGCTGAGCCGCCGCCGCTGAGCCATTCCACAGCATGCCTAAGCCAACTTCGCCAGCCATATAAGGTGCAGCCGGGTTATCCGAGTTGAACACCAGTACATTAGGCATCAGCTCTTTCAGCTTTTCATAAGCTTCAGCGATTTGTTTCGGATCTGTGGTGTTACCTGAGTAACCCAGAATCTTCAGGGCGATATGGTGAACTTCGCGTGTGTCATCCATCAGCATCAGCTGACCACGATATTTCGGATCCCACAGATCTTCCCAGCTGTCAAAGTCAGCCGGGTCATACATTTCAGTGTTCACGGCAAGGCCAGTGATACCCAAAACGTGAGGTATAGAGTATTCATTGTTCGGATCGAACGGCTTATTCAGATAATTCTGATCAAGGTTTTTGAAGTTGCTCAGTTTCGACTTGTCGATCTTCTGCAGCATGCCTTCATCGCGCATTTTGGCGACAAAATAGGTTGAAGGAACAACCAGATCGTATCCTTCCGGGTGCGCTTTAAGTTTGGCATACATGGTTTCGTTCGACTCATAAGTCGAATAAATGACTTTAATGCCCGTTTCTTTAGTGAACTGTTCACGTAGTTCCGTAGAAATGTACGGACCCCAGTTCATAAAGACTAATTCTTCATCGGCTGCATTGACACTACCAGATACCAGAGTAGCGGCGCATGCGGCGCTGGCCAGAAACGCGGACCATTTTTTCATTGATGTGATAACTCCAAAATCCCTGCTGGGATGGTTAATAAAACAGGAGTCAAACCTTTGTCTCCTGCGTAAACGGCCGAGTTTCCTCGGCCGTATTTCGGTACGATTATCATGCAGATAAAATTAAACGCAACTTATTTCGTCTTGTCCCGCACAATGATTTGCGACAGTACAACCAGGGTCAGCGACACGATCAACATGACAGTGGCCAGTGCATTAACTTCCGGCGAAATACCCACTTTTACCATAGAGTAAATTTTCAGCGGCAGGATCTCATACGTTGGTCCCGTTACGAAAGAGCTTACAATTACATCATCCAGTGACAGGGTGAAACTGAGCAGCCAACCAGCAAAAACTGCGGGTTTAGCCAGTGGCAGGATGATCTGCTTGAGTATGACCCATTCACTGGCGCCCAAATCACGGGCAGCTTCCAGCATTTTCACATCAAAGCCTTTCAAACGGCTATACACTGTCACCACAACGAATGGGAGACAAAAAGTGATATGAGACAGCAGCAGTGTCAGGAATCCCAGTTTCGCGCCCATAAGAATAAAAAGTGCCAGCAGCGAAATTGCCATCACGATATCTGGTGACATCATGACCACAAACAGCATGCCGTTGACAAAACTTTTACCCTTGAACTGGTAACGGAACAAGGCAACGGCAGTCAGACTGCCAATAATGGCCGCTGCCGTTGCAGAGTAAACGGCAATGTTCAGTGAGTGCCAGGCTGCCTGCATTAAACTGTCATTGTTCACAAGCTGCTCATACCACTTAGTGGTAAAGCCGCCCCATTTCATCCCAAACTTACTGGCGTTGAATGAGTTAACGATAAGAATAATGATGGGAATGTACAGGAATGCGTACACTACCGACATCAGACTGACTTTGAAAAAACGTCCCACAGTTAGTCCAACTCCACTTTACGGTTGAGTAGCTTGCCAGCCCGGTAATAGGCATACAGCAGAATTGCCATTGAAATTGTCAGCGCGATACTTGTTGCTGCGCCAAAAGGCCAGTCACGGGCGTTCAGTACCTGACTCTTAATGACGTTACCGATGAGCAGGTTTTTGGCACCGCCGAGCAGGTCGGAAATGTAGAACATACCCATTGCCGGCAAAAAGACCAGCAGGCAGCCCGCAATCACACCCGGCATTGTTAATGGTGCAATAACACGAATAAACGTCTGAAGCTTGTTCGCGCCCAGATCACGAGCGGCTTCAATATAAGTGTTATCCAGCTTCTCAATGGCGGAATACAAGGGCAGCACCATGAATGGCAGCAAAATATAAACCAGGCCAATCATTACCGCATACTCTGTGTACATAATACGCAGGGGCTTATCAATAATCCCTAAGGCCATCAGGCTGCTATTGAATACGCCCTGGGTGCCCAGCATGATTTTCAGGCCGTAAGTTCGAATCAGTGAATTGGTCCAGAACGGTACGATCACCAGAAACAGCATGAACGGGCGCCACTTTGCCGGCATTTTGGCAATACTGTAGGCAAACGGATAACCCACCAGCAGGCATAAGACTGTTGCCATGCCAGCCATGTAGAACGAATGCAGCATCACCTGACCATATAAAGGGTCAAACAAGCGTGCGTAGTTTTCCAGCGTGAAGGTTAAATCAATCAGATTTGCATCATCACGAGTCAAAAAACTGGTGCCAATAATCATCAGGTTCGGGATGAATACAAAAACCAGTAACCATCCTACAATCACCGAAATGATGATATTTTGCAGATTAAGCTTCTTCGTCATCAGCCAGTACCACTTCCCAACTTTCAACCCAGGTGATAGCTACTTTTTGATCCAGGGAGTGGTCTACATCTGGATCATCTTCGTTAAAGAATTCACTCACCATGACAGACTTGCCCGTTTCGATCTCAACAACTGAATCCAGCGTCATCCCTTTATAGGTACGCTCACGCACATGGCCCATCAGGCCCCAGCTTTCTTCGTTTTCGTTGATTTCTTCCAGACGGATATCTTCAGGGCGAAGCAACACTTTAAGCGGAGCATGTTGCTGCACATCAAGATCACAATGGATCACTGCCTCACGGCCTTCGACAATGGCTTTAATACGTTTTTCGTCAAGACGCTCAATCACAGTGGCATCGAACACATTAATTTCACCGATGAAACGGGCAACAAACAGGTTGCTTGGCTCTTCATAAATTTCACGCGGTGTGCCATCTTGCTCAATACGTCCATCACGCATAACGATAATGCGGTCTGACATCGACAGCGCTTCTTCCTGATCATGTGTGACGAAAATGAAAGTAATGCCCAGACGACGCTGCAGCTGTTTCAGCTCCAGTTGCATCTGCTTACGTAGCTTATAATCCAGCGCAGAAAGTGATTCATCCAACAGCAGAACTTTCGGCTTGTTCACCACAGCTCGCGCTATGGCAACGCGTTGCTGCTGACCACCGGATAACTGATGTGGCTGGCGGGGAGCGAACTGCTCCAGCTGAACCATTTGTAAAGCTTCCATCACACGTGGTTTGATCTCTTTTTCTGGCACTTTTTGCATGCGCAGACCAAAGGCAACATTTTCGAACACTGTCATGTGCGGGAATAAGGCATAACTCTGGAATACAGTATTAACATGCCGCTGCTCCGCATGAACGGCAGTCACGTCCTGACCGGCAATAATAATCTGCCCCTGGTCAGCATCTTCAAAACCAGCGATAAGGCGAAGGACAGTGGTTTTACCACAGCCGGAGGGGCCTAAAATGGTTAAAAACTCACCGTCATTCACGTTGAGATCTAATCCGGTGATAATTTGTTTACCGTCAAAGCTCTTGCTCAGCCCTTTGAGCTGAATAACCGGTTCTTTGGATGTGATGTTTGTGTTCAACTCTACCTGGTCTCCACATCGTGCCTGCAATTTTTTTGCCTGCATTTTCTTGGTCAATTTCAGGAGCCGGATGATAGACCCCCATAGGTATAATTCAAAGTATTTTTTATATTGTACAGGCGACTTTTTCGTTCATCAGTTTTGCAAATGATTTCAACGGAGTTCATCGCATTATCTGAGGGGTTTAAAGGCTAATAATGCAGAATTTAGATTGCAAATTGACTACTGATCTTAGATGAAATCTGAACAAAACCCTAAATTGAACGACAAATTTCCACCATTTTGAGGCATTGAAGCATTTTTTAACGATGACGCGATTTGTTTAGCGCAAACGGTAGCGTACAATCGGGCCCATTGTTCTAATTTAATGTGAATCAACTATCTGCATGAGTAATAAAAGTCTTCAGGTTGGCGGCTCAATCGACAAGGCGCTGTCAGGCAAAGCAGACTTACAGTCTGTCGCGGTACTTCAAGAAGCCTGGAAGGTGACGGCAAAGCATTTTCTGACCTTCTTCCCAGCAATTGCAGGGCTGTTTTTAGCGCAGCTTGCTCTCTTGCTGATAGCGCTGCAAGTGCAACTGGGTAACCCTGCTATTTTCTTTGATGCTATTGTCAGTGGCGAAGGGATCACACCTGATATTGTTGAAGCGGGTTTTATGGCCAATTTCTGGTCGGATGTATTAAGCGCTCCCTTGTATGCCGGTGTCAGCCTGATGGCGCTGAACCATGCGGTTGGCCTGCCAACCAAACCGCGTTATTTGGTGAAAGGGTTTCCATTTGCCGTAGTCTCTGTTGTCACTATGTTGTTGACATCCTCGCTGCAGGGCATAGGTAATGCATTGTTCCCATTAATTGGGTTGTTTTTAACTATGGCTTTCAGCATGACGATCACACTGGTGTGTGAAAAACGTGTCAGCCCATTAAAAGCGATCCAGTACTCTGTCGTGGCCACATTCCGTAAAATTTTGCCTTTATCGGCCATTTTTCTGGCGGTGCTGGTTTTGTTCTTTATCTCTTTTGCTACCGCTGGCATCGGATTGATCTGGACAATTCCTTTCTTCTTTAACGTGAAAGCAATTGTCTACCGCAATTTGTTCGGCATTACCTTGCAAGTCACAACAGTTGATAAAGGCGGTGACGGGGAAGATCAAGGCAATAAAACAGAAGAAGAAAGCAAGGTATTTAACGCGTGATAAAAAATGTCAGACACTTTGCGGTTGCTGGATGCACATTGTTATTTGTAGGTTGCGCTGAGCCTGAAAAGCAAGTAGTGAATACCCAAGATGAAGCCACCCGGCCAGATTTTAACGTTATGGAAGACGTGAACCTGAAGAAGCAATCATTTTTCACGTTCTTACGTCCGTTCGTGCAACAAGAGAATGCCAGAGTCAGTCAGGAGCGTTCTTTTTTGCTGGCCATTCAAACCCAGCTGAAGGTCGGGCAGGCGATCAGCCCAAACGATCTCAGTGAAGCCCGCCAGCTTGGCGATGCTTATAACCACGAACTCACTAGTGACGCTGTCACAGAATCCTGGCTGGATGCTATGTTGCTTCGTGTGGATATGATCCCTGAAGAGCTGGTATTGAGTCAGGCGGCCAACGAATCGGGATGGGGGACGTCGCGGTTTGCCGTTGAAGGGCATAATTATTTTGGACAGTGGTGTTATACCCAAGGCTGTGGCTTGGTTCCCAGTGCCAGGGGGGAAGGAGCGAAGCATGAAGTCGCCGTTTTCTCTGATGCTGCTCAGTCGGTTCACGCTTATTTTATGAATGTGAACCGCAATCGCGCTTATGCGGAGCTTCGGGATATCAGAGCTAACGAGCGTGCTGCAGGTCAACCTGTTACCGGGTTAAAGCTTGCGGAAGGACTGCACCGATATTCTGAACGTGGACAAGAGTACGTGGACGAAATTCAGGGTATGATCCGTCATAACAAACAATTTTGGCAACAGGGCTAACCGTTGATGAGCACTTCTTTTATTAAAACCCTTCTTCTTACTTCCGGCCTGCTCACTCTTTCCGGTAATGTATGGGCGCAGAATATTGAGATGCGTTACAGCAATCTTTTCGGCAAACTCAAGCACAATGTTGCTGAATCTCACCCTGATGTGAACATTGCTTTGTATCTGATCAATCAGCAAACCGGTGAAACCTGTACTGTCCGCAAAGGCTGGATGCAGAAAGAAGAGCATTATGAAGAGCTCGTTATTCCTGCCGATAATGCCCTGGTAGTGCCAATCGACAATAACCTGCGCCAGGCAAATCCTGACGTCACTTTTGTGATAGATGACGGAATCACCTGCGATGTGTCTATGCAGGTTATCGTCAGCAAGCCTTTAGGGTTAGCCATCAACAAAGAAACGTTGGATCGCCTGCTACCGCAAATGGACATACTCTTAAATGACTTGGGGGGAATGTTCTCATCCTGGTTTATGCCAGAGGTCAGCGGTGTTGTGATGCATTTTGCTGCTGAGGAGACGGGTGTTATCACTGTTTCTGACGATGCCGTGATCCCCATCGAAGCGGGGAAAGCGATTGTGAAAGTCAAGCAGCTCCCTGAAAACACTGTGTTGACCTTACCATCTCCAGCGATTCGCATTACGCCCTGGCTTGAATCATCCCCGCAATAACTTAACTTCTCGCTATCTAGGGCTGACCACGGCGTTGGTCGGCCCAGTTTCTGTTTTACATTGATAAGTCGCTTGATACCTATAGCCTCAGTATTTTGTTCATTTATAGACTTAATGCTAAACTAAGTCCATAAATGGATAATCTAAGGCGGTGATCATGAACACCCGTACCGTGGCGGCGAATGAGCCGATTGAACATGCAGGCAATAAGGTACTGCCAGTCGTTTTCAACATTCTGGATAAGTGGAGTTGCAGCCAGAATCAGCAGATGGCTCTGCTTGGTTTATCAAGCCGCTCAACACTGAACAAATACCGTGCCAGCCCTGAGTCGGCCAAAGTGTCTAAAGACTTGCTGGAGCGGATGAGCTACATACTGAATATTCATAAATGCCTGCGCATTTTATTTACTCATGAAGACAGTGTTTATCAATGGGTGCAGAAGCCTAATTCACACCCGTTTTTTGCCGGGCGAAGTGCGATGGAGGTGATGGGCCAGGGTAAGGTTGCCGATTTGTACGAAGTGGCTACACGGTTGAACGCCTGGCGCGGAGGACGGTCCTGACATGCAGAACGCATACACTCTCAAGCCATTCAGGGAGCAGCCATGCTATCGATTAATTCCCTCCAAGTATCCGCCAATTAATCTGTATGAAGATGTCGCTGAGCCTGATCAACTGGAAGCTATTTTTGCCGTTGAAGCTCTGACCAACCCTCGTCTGGCTGAGGAAACGGGACAGTTTGCTCGTGTGCCGGTCGAGGAAAGGCTGGTTGGTATTCCTCACTGCAGCTACGTGATGGCCGCCTTTACCCATGTAAACCCCGATGGGGGCCGTTTTAATACCGCGGACTTTGGCGCGTATTATGCTACAAGAGACATTAATACTGCGATCAAGGAAACGAGTTACCACATGGAGCGGATACTGGGCTATACCCAGGAGCCGTCACAGGATATCCAGATGAGAAGTATACAGGCTTGGTTTTCTGCCGCTTTGGTTGATTTTACAGATAAGACGTATCTGGATTCTGCGCTTTACCACCCTACGAATTATGCGCATTCTCAGGCCGAGGCGATAACGCTGAAGGAAGCAAGACAAGATGGTGTCTTGTATCACTCCGTACGGCACCAGGGCCATGATTGTTTTGCCTTGTACAAGCCAAACCTGGTCAGCAAGGTATGTCAGTCCAATCATTATGTGTACAAATGGAATGGCAGTGCCATCAATACTGTGCTGGAGATCAGCATGGTATAAAAAAGGGCCGGCAGGCCCTTGTTTGTTTACAACCTTGTCACGTTAGTCTGCTCGGTAGTTAGTCTTCGAGGTAGCGACTTTCAAGGTGTGCTTTGAAATGTTCCGGATTCAGGGTTTCGCCGGTCGCTTCTTTCAGCAGGTTATCTGTTGAAAGGAAGCTGGCTTTTTTCCAGACATGTCTGTCTAACCAGTTGAAGATAGGCTGAAGGTTACGTTCACGAATGAGGTTTTCCACATTCATTTCACGGCGCATAGCCGCCATGAACTGGGCCGCATACATAGCCCCCAGAGTGTAAGACGGGAAATAGCCAAAGCTGCCGTCTGTCCAGTGGATATCCTGCATGCATCCGTCAGTAAAGTTACCTTTGGTCGATAACCCCAGATACTCGGTCATCTTCTTGTCCCATAACTCAGGGATATCAGCCACTTCGATTTTGCCTTCAATCAAATCACGCTCAATTTCGTAACGTAAAATGATGTGTGCAGGGTAAGTCACTTCATCGGCATCGACTCGAATATAGCCAGGTTCGACACGGGTACTGAACAATGCCAAATTGTCTGTGCTCAGCGCCTTATCGTTATTACGGTCAAATGCTTCGCGAGCTAACGGGGCGAGGATTTCAATAAAAGGCTTACTGCGCGAAAGCTGCATTTCAAAAAACAGGCTTTGTGACTCATGAACGCCCATTGAGCGTGCCTGACCTACAGGTAAACCATGCCACTGCTCAGGGAGCCCTTGCTCGTAACGGGCATGGCCAGTTTCATGGATAACCCCCATGAGTGCACTGGTAAAGTCAGCTTCATCATACCGGGTGGTAATGCGGACATCAGTCGGTACACCGCCACAAAACGGGTGCGTACTCACGTCCAACCGGCCGTGTCTGAAATCAAATCCCAATTTGCCCATGATATCGAGACTCAATGCTTTCTGTTGAGCTATCGGGAAGGGGCCTTTAGGAGTAATAACCTGATCACTGGCTTGTTTTGCTCTGACTTGTTGAATCAATGCCGGCAGCCATGTCTTCACTTGGCCAAAAATAGAATCAATTTTCTCGCACGTCATGCCAGGTTCATACAGATCCATCATAGCGTCATAACGGCTTAAGCCTGTTGCTTCAGCTCGAATCTGCGCTTCTTCTCTTGCCAGTTTAACAACGGCTTCAAGGTTCTGGCTGAACTCGTGCCAATTGTTTTCTTTACGTTGCGTCCGCCAGGCATGCTCGCACTTTGAACCGGCGAGCGATTTTTTCTCCACCAGATCAGCCGGTAGGATATTGTCATTCTGCCAGGAGCGCTTCATCTCTTGCAGACTTATCTTTTGCTCTTTTGATAAAGATTCGGTTTCGGCTCTGGCGAACCATTCAGTCAGAGAAGGGGCCGTTGCGAGTTCATGATGGATAAGAGCCAGTTCAGCCATTGCTTCGGAGCGGGCGGCATTTCCGCCTTCTGGCATTTTTGCAGCCTGATCCCAGCTGCAGATAGCGGATAAGTGAGAAATCTTGGAAAGCTTTTTAGCGTGTTGCTCCAGTTTCTGATAGTAAGTCATTTTTAATCCTTTATCTTGACTTAGTAGCGTGCAGGACGGCTACAGACTTAATTGGACCTCACTCAGTTTCAGGCTCGCTTGTAAAATGCCAGAGTATGGAGATGCAACTCGGAATGAAGCAGCTCGGTAACCTGTAGAAATCATTCGTAGGAATAGCTGGTTATGAGCACGGATCCTATTGCGCAACGTACCACTGAGCAGGGGGGTGCGTTACATATCACGGCGAGTACCTGAACGCATAAGTATCTATAGTATGATACGGATAAAACTTCCATATACCAGACTGTTCTTAGCAATTTTTTTGGTTTTTTGTGAACAAATCTTTATAGGTTGTGATGATTTTTGGCTGGTTTTTAGTGTTTTCAGCTTTATCAGTTCTGTCTGGTGCGTTTGATATGCAATATGTCTATTAGGTATCTTCGCCAGCGAAAATGATAAAAGGATTAAAAAAGCCGCAATGTCTGCGGCTTTGATAGGTGTAAAAGTTAATTAACCTGCAAGATATCTAACTTTTCACCCGGATCAAATTCACTGGCACCTTCGGAAGAGACGGGTGAGTTTGGTAGGTCTTCTTTATCAAAAGCGATATCACCACCGTTAATCGCCCCTGATTCCTTGTCGATTGATTTAAAGTCAAACAGGTTAAAGTCCGCCAGATGCGAGGGCACGACGTTTTGCATAGCGGTGAACATAGTCTCAATACGGCCCGGATACCGTTTATCCCAGTCGCGCAACATTTCTTTGATGACCTGACGCTGAAGGTTTGGTTGCGAGCCACAAAGGTTGCATGGGATGATCGGGAACGCTTTCATTTCGGTGTAGCGTTCAATGTCTTTTTCGCGGCAATAAGCAAGCGGACGAATCACTACGTGCTCGCCATTATCCGAGACCAGCTTAGGTGGCATGCCTTTCATTTTACCGCCGTAGAACATGTTCAGGAAAAGCGTCTCCAGCATGTCATCGCGGTGGTGACCCAGCGCAATTTTAGTTGCACCTATTTCCTTCGCCGTACGGTACAAAATGCCGCGACGCAGACGAGAGCAGAGAGAGCAGGTCGTTTTACCTTCCGGTACTTTCTCTTTGACTATTGAATAAGTATCTTCATTCACTATCTTGTACGGAACACCCAGAGATTCAAGATATTCAGGCAAGATATGTTCAGGGAAACCAGGTTGTTTCTGATCAAGGTTAACTGCAATCAATTCAAAGCTGACAGGGGCACTGCGCTGCAGGCTGCTCAACATTTCCAGCATGGTATAGCTGTCTTTACCACCAGACAGACAAACCATAATGCGATCACCATCTTCGATCATATTATAATCAGCAATCGCCTGGCCCGTGTTTCGGCGCAGTTTCTTTTGCAGCTTATCGAAGTTGTATTTCTGTGCCTTTGTAAGCTCTTGATTCTGAGTCATTGCTTCTCTCTTTCGCATCGATTGAATCACTCTGTCAACCGACGGTAAATGCATTGAGCACGATGATATAAGTCGTTATGAATTATCATCGATAAAGGTTACCGTGAGCAGGGTTCGCGATCTGTGCTCACTGGCAAATTTCATGGCGGGTATGATACGGATTCCAGCGTCGGATTCCAGCGTGATTTTCATCTTAATTGATAATTAAGCGGCTAAATGGCAGTTTGAGCGGTTGTTGTCGGTGAAAAGCACGCCTGCGGGTTGAAGGCGTGCTTTCAGAGCAAGATTATTGGTTAGGATCCAGAGGGCTGATGTAGCCGTCGGGCTTGAGGGCAAGCAAGTCGCAGTTGAGGCTGTCAATAGTGTGCTCAGCTGTATTGCCGATGAAGACAGCAGAAAGCCCGGTCCGGCCGGTGGTGCCCAGTATTACGAGTTCTGCATCCAACTCTTCTGCCACTTTTGGGATGACGTCTTCAGGCAATCCTTCGACGACATGGGTTTTACCTTCATCAATACCGTGTTTTTGCCTCAGTGCCTTCATTGATGTCAGATGGTGGCCTCGTACCGCATCTGTGTAGGTTGCAGGGTCAAATTCAGGTAATTCAATCGTAATGTTAACCGGGGTGGCAGGGTAGGCATTGACCAGATTGACTTCGGCAACCAGTACTTCTGCCATGTTCTTAGCTTCGCTGATGATTTTATCGTTCAGTGCTTCGTGCGTATCACTTTCGGCTGCTAAGTTGACACAAGCCAGTACTTTTCCGTTTTCGGGCCAGCTGTGCTCTTTGACCAAAAGCACGGGGCATGGACATTTGCGCAATAAATGCCAGTCGGTAGGGGTAAAAATCACAGAGCCGATTTTGTCGTGTTTATGAGTGGCTTTTATCAGTAGGTCGTGATGATGGCTGTACACCTCGGCTATAACGGCTTCATAGGGGCGATTGTGCCACACAACAAGGATGTCGATATCAACGCCAGCGGTGACATGAGGGCGGATAATGTCTTTTAACCATTCTTCGCGCTGTTGGATAACCCCGCGTCGCATGGCCTGACGTTCATCCGACGAGAGCATGGATGTCATTTCGTAAGAAAAATCGTAAATGGCAAGGAATACAGTGATGTGAACATTCTCACTTTTTTCAGCGAGGTGTACTGCGCGTGACAAAGCCGGTTGGTTGTCCTGCAGTGGATCGGCCACTACGAGGATGTTTTTGTATGTGTTCATAACTGCCCCCTGTCTCAACGGATTCGCAATCGACCTGATCTGAAAAACTGTTTGTATTCAGATTAGTATATTCACTGTAACGGATTGCTGCGAGGAAATGGAGGACTTTGAAGAGGAATTACAGTAAAAGTTGATGGGCATCAAGCCCATCAATTTTTATAAAACTATTTACAATTAGTCGCACCGGCTAGCAGAGCTAGCTGCTCACGATCGAGAACCGTGATGTACTTGCCTTTCACGCCAATGATCTCGGATTTTTGGAAACGTCCTAACAGACGGCTGATTGTTTCAACCGTCAGCCCCAGATAGTTTCCAATATCTCCACGGGTCATAGTCAGCCGGAATTCGCGGGCAGAAAACCCACGCTCTGAGAAACGGCATGACAAATCATAGAGAAACGCTGCCAGACGCTCTTCGGCATTTTTCTTAGAGAGTAGCAGGATCATATTCTGATCGCTTTTAATTTCACTGCTCATCAGGCGCATAATTTGCTGTCGGAGCTTAGGCATCTTACCGGCAAGCTCATCCAATGTTTCAAATGGAATCTCGCATACCATAGAGGTTTCGAGAGACTGGGCAAAACTTTGGTGTCTATGGTCGTTGATAGCGTCAAAACCCACCAAGTCGCCAGCTAAATGAAAAGCGGTAATTTGTTCGTCGCCTTGCTCGGTGATGGTATAGGTTTTCACTGTGCCTGAACGAATAGCGTACAGCGCTTTCAGCTCGTCCCCGGCTTTAAATAACTCCTGGCCCTTATGGATAGGCTTTTTACGCTCAATAATGCTATCTAGCTGATCTAACTCTGCGTCATTGAGAGTAAAAGGGATACACAACTGACTGATACTGCAATCCTGACAATGGATAGCACATCCACCGGATTGAATGCGTTTTGTGGAGATTTTATCTGAATTCATAAACTGTGGCCTGACCAAGTTCGGATACTCGGGTCACTCTATCACACTCTTATTCATAATGACGAGTATAAAACATTAGGAAAATTGTGTGATTGCGACATAACCTGTGTGGATACCGTATGCCAATAACAATAATGCACTGGTTTTTTTAAATATCTGATTGGAAAGCCATTGTTTAAGCGTTTCTGCAAAGCTGCCTACTAACAGCATGGCTGGCAAAGTTCCCAGACCAAAGGCCAGCATGACGCCGGCACCTGAGCCTGCATTGCCAGCCACAGCCGCCCAACTCAACATTGAGTAAACTAATCCGCAGGGTAACCAGCCCCATACCAGTCCAAACGGAAAGGCCGCAAGGGGAGATTTCAGTGGTAACATCGACTTAGCTAAAGGCGAGATAAAACGCCAGAGTGATTGGCCGAGAGCTTCAATTCTGGTGACCCCTTGCCACCACTGGCCAATATACAGGGCGAGAAGAATCATCATCACTGCGGCGAAAATGCGCAGGAAAAGGAGCGCAGTGCTTAATCCACTTAATGCAGCCATACCTGCCACTGCGCCACCAATAACAGCTCCGGCTGCTGCGTAAGAAATCAGGCGTCCGGCGTTGTAGCAAAGTAAGTAAGGAAAACGGTGGCTTTGCTGTTGCCCTGGCATGCCTAAGGTAATAGCGGCAGCGATACCACCACACATCCCCAGGCAATGGCCTGCACCCAGCAGGCCAATAACAAAAGCAGCGAAAAAATCTGTGTTCACTGTTTTTCCTTGCCCGTTTGTTCATCATCCGTTTTTTGCGCGGGTTGCTTTTCTTCATTCTCATCAAACAGGATGTCGTATCCCTGTCTTTCGAGGTCTTCAAATTGTTCTGATTTGACGGCCCAGATAAAAATGGCAACGGCAATGCAGACGAAGATGATTGCAATCGGGATGAGTAAATACAGGCTAGCCATCTTCTTTCAATAACCTCAGTGAATTAGAGACAACAATGATGGAGCTGGCAGACATGCCTAATACTGCAATATAAGGTGCAACCAGTCCGGCAACAGCCAGAGGCAGAATAACAAGGTTATATCCTAATGCCCATGATAGATTTTCCCGAATGATCTTCTTAGTTTTCATTGCCAGGCGTCGTGCTTCCAGCACTCGGTTTAAGTGATCTCCAAGTAAAACCATATCTGCAGACGATTTAGCAACATCCGTACCTCCACCCATTGCAAGTGACAGATGAGCGCCAGCCAGCACAGGTGCATCATTAACGCCGTCACCAATCATCAGGGCGACCTGATCTTTGGCGAGACTGTTAAGGTAATCGAGTTTACCTTGCGGAGTCGCACCGCTAATCAGCTTGTCTACAGAAAGCGTTTTTGCCACGCGAGCGGCATTGTCGGAGTTATCGCCCGTGAGCATTGTGACCTGAATCCCTTCGGCCTGAAAGGCACTGACCAGTGACTGACTGTCATGCCGGATGGGATCATCCAATTGGAAAGCGGCGATAGCTTTACCGTTACAGGTGAGCCAAACCTGAAAGCCCTGGTCTGGAGAAGGGGCGTTTTCACCGTTTAACGCAAAAGCCTGCTTCCCGATTCGCCATTCATTTCCCTCTCTCATGCCTTTGAGGCCAAAGCCGATTTCATTTTCAACCTCATCAAAGGAAAAGGCTGAATTTCGATAACCAGAAAAAGCCCGGGCGATAGGGTGGTTTGCAAAGCGTTCCAGCTCGGCAGCGATGCTCAGGACCTCTGTTTCATCGTAACTGTCAAAGCAGACTGTTTGGATGACTCTGACATTTCCTTCGGTTAAGGTGCCGGTTTTATCTATAACCAGTTGGTTCACATTGCAGAGTGTTTCCAGAACGTGTCCGCGCCGGAGCAGAATGCCTAGACGGCCAAGACGTGAGGTAGCACAAGTCAGTGCGGTTGGTGTTGCCAGCGACAGGGCGCAAGGGCAGGTGGCAACCAGCACAGCCAGCGTAATCCATAGCGCATCATCGGGTTTTACCTGGTGCCAGTAAAGCCAGGTACCCGCTGCAATGATAAGAATAACAGCGACAAAATAACGGGCTACCACGTCGGCAACTTCTGCAATTTTTGGCTTCGTTGCCTGTGCTTCATCCTGAAGACGAATGATGTTCGAAATAAGGGAGTGCTGGCGGTCCTGAGTCACTTTCACGGTCAGGTTACCGTCACCGTTAATTGTGCCGGCAAATACAGTATCATCCTTGCTTCTGCGTACGGGGAGCGGCTCGCCAGTCAGCATTGACTCGTCGATTACACTGTGACCTGCCACAATAACACCATCGGCAGGTAAGCTTTCTCCGGGCAAAACTGTGACAACGTCACCTGTCTTTAGGCTTTTCGCTGCAATCTGGCGACCATCAACCAGATTTGCCATAGCCGGAATCAATTTAAGCAGATTGGCGCTGGCTGCAGCGGCTTTACGGCGCGCCCTCATCTCAAGATAACGGCCGATTAATAAGAAGAAGGTAAACATCGAAATGGATTCGAAGAACACTTCGCCCTTTGTTGTAACAGTGGCATAAAAGCTGGCCACGTAAGCGAAGATCAGCGCAATAGAAACAGGGACATCCATGCCTAATGTGCGTGCTTTGAGGTTCCGCCAGGCATTCAGATAGAAGGGCAGTGCTGAGTAGAGAAGCACCGGGGTGGCGAAAAGAAGGCTGACCCAGCGGAAATAGTTTCGGAAGCTTTCATCCAGATCACCAAATACCTCAAAGTACAGCGCAACCGCCAACATCATCACCTGCATGCTGGCTAAGCCAGCGATACCTAAACGGTACAGGTAGCTCTTCATCGTATTGTGGTAATGCTGCTCTTGGTTATCTGCCTCAAAAGGGGCCGCTTTGTAGCCTAAACGGTGAATGGCGGACAAAAGAGTGCTGAGTTTAGTCTGCTCGGGGTTCCAGCTGAGCAGAGCGCGGTGCGTGGTGGTATTGACGCGAATGTTAACTAAGCCTGTTTCGCGTTTGAGTTGTCGTTCAATTAACCATGCGCAGGCGGCACACGATACCCCTTCGAGTGACAGTGTGACTTCGTTGGTGTTGTCGCTGGTTCTGACAAAGTCTTGCTGAATTTCTTCGTTGTCATACAGGGCAAGGGACTGCAATTGCTGAGGAATCAGATCGGCTTTATCTGCTGTTGCAGTCCGATACTCATAATAGGATGTCAAACCACTGTCGACTATAGTGCTTGCCACAGCGTGGCAGCCCGGGCAGCACATACTGCGTGCTGTTCCCAGGATGTCGACTGTTAAATGGGTATCATGTGGTACAGGATCACCACAGTGGTAGCAAGAGGTTGTCATCCTTTGTTTTGTCCATACAGCTTAATTGGATCGGATGAGGGCAGGTTAAGACGGCCATTCAGCATCCATTCTCCCTGAAACGGCTCTACTTCGACAAACCATGGGCCATCAATCGACTCTGGTGCTGTGAATCGGTAGCGGCCTTTTTGGTCCGGGCTGATCATTTGGGTGAAGTCTTTTTCCGCTAAGGTGCGGTGAGTAAAGAGAACTCGCAGCGTTGGAAAGTCAGGCAGCTCACCTTTGTCCAGAGATAGGGTGATATCTTGCTCAGTAACCTTGATATCCGCCTTTATTTTCAGGGCGTCGGCGACACGCAGTCGCGAAAAGTCCTGATTAATGCCTTTTCCTTTCTTGTAATAGTCTTCAGCAACCAGATCCACTTTATTCTGAGAGAATATATACAGCGCAGTCATGCTGTATGTAATGGATAGGGCTGGAATCGCAATTATGAACCAGGGCCAAAACTGCTTATACCATGGCTTTTGCATTGTGAATCCTTTTAGTATCTATAAAAAGAGCCCCTGATTTTAGCAGGGGCCCTATGACTTAGCTTCAGTGAAATTGTCAGCAAACGTCAACAATTAACTGATTCGTAACAGAAATCAGGATTACTGCTCGCTGTTGCTCAGGCCCCACACATAAGCAGAGATAAGCTGAACTTTTTCTTCGCCCAGAATGTTATCCCAAGCCGGCATAACACCCTGGCGACCGTGAGTAATAGTATCAACGACCGCACGACGTGAACCACCATATAGCCAGATATTATCAGTCAGGTCAGGCGCACCAAATGCTGGGTTACCTTTACCATCCGTACCATGACAGGCAGCACACACCACAAAGCGTTGTTTACCCGCCGCAGCCTCTTTGGCATTCACTTTACGGCCAGACAAACTCAGAGCGTAACTTGTTACTTCTTGTACACCGTCTTCGCCTAAGGTGTCAATCCATGCAGGCATAGCGCCTGTACGGCCATGCATGATGGTGGTTTTGATGGTTTCAGCTTCACCGCCATACAACCAATCGTTATCGGTCAGGTTAGGGAAACCCTGCTGACCACGCGCATCAGAGCCGTGGCACTGAGCACAGTTCTGCAGGAACAAGCGCTGACCTACACGGCGAGCATCTTGATCGGCTGCAATTTCTTCGATTGGACGAAGGTTGTTACCAGACTCGTCATAGGCAAGGGTTTTAAACAGCTCGCCATAAGCTCGTTCTGCATCACCCAATTCTTTGGCATATTGATCAAGCTCTTGCGCTTGCTGAGAGTTAGCAATAGATGCTTTTGACTCAGCTACTGTGCGAATAGTCTGATCTGAACTCTGCCACCCCAAAAGCCCCTTAAAGTTGCCCAGGCCAGGATATAGCGCCAGATATACCAAAGAAAAAACAATGGTTCCCCAGAACATATAAGACCACCACTTAGGTAGTGGGTTATTGATCTCGCGAATACCATCGTATTCGTGGCCCATGTCCTCACCTTCTTCAACACCCATTTTGTCCTTGCTACACCAAGCAAGAATGGCAGCAATTGCAGCCAGGGTGCCAAGCGTGATGACGATGATCCATACACTCCAAAACGTCGACATTCTTATTTGCTCCTGTCTTTTTCACGCGTGGCCACATCCTTCTCCTCGTCTGCAAATATCAAATTAGCAGCTTCGTCGAATTGGGATTTACGGCGTTTACTGTAGGCCCAAAGGACAATACCAATAAAGCTACCGAACAGAATCACAGTCCAGATACTATGAATGGTTCCGATATCCATGGTGCCTCCTTATTTCATCGCGTGACCTAGAGACTGAAGGTAAGCAATAAGTGCGTCCATTTCAGTCTTGCCTTTCACATCATCACCTGCTTTCGCAACTTGTTCGTCAGTGTAAGGTACACCGAACTTATCGCGGAATAAGGCAAGTTTTTTAGAGGTTATTTCGCCATCCAGTACATTTTCTTCCAGCCAAGGGAAACCGGGCATGTTAGATTCTGGTACTACATCGCGGGGGTTGCGCAAGTGTACTCGGTGCCATTCATCGGAATAACGGCCGCCTACACGAGCCAGATCCGGACCTGTACGCTTAGAGCCCCACAGGAATGGATGCTCCCAAACACTTTCACCTGCAACAGAATAATGGCCATAACGTTCAGTTTCTGAACGGAATGGACGAATCATCTGGCTGTGGCAAACGGTACACCCTTCGCGGATATAAATGTCACGGCCTTCCATTTCCAGGGCAGTGTAAGGGCGCAGGTTTTCTACAGGCTCAGTCGTTTGTTCCTGATAAATCAGCGGCGTGATTTCTACCAGCGCACCCAAACTGATTGCAATCACAATCAGGATGGCCAGCAAACCAACATTTTTTTCAACAAGTTCGTGACGAAAGCTCATCAGTTTTACTCCTTATGCTGGTTGCTCTATGGCTTTCAAGCTGTCTTTCGGTGCGGCAATAGTTCTGTAAGCGTTGTAAGCCATCAGGAACATGCCGGTTACGAAGATAAGACCACCACAGAAACGCACGAAGTAGAACGGATAAGACGCTTGCAGAGCTTCAACAAAGCTGTAGGTCAGGGTACCGTCGGTATTCACCGCGCGCCACATCAGACCTTGCATCACACCAGAAATCCACATAGCTACGATGTACAGAACCGTACCAATAGTAGCCAGCCAGAAATGCACGTTTACCAGTTTGATAGAGTACATACGCTCTTGGCCGAACAGTTTTGGAATCAGGTGATATACCGAACCGATAGAAACCATGGCAACCCAGCCTAACGCACCTGAGTGAACGTGGCCGATTGTCCAATCGGTATAGTGAGACAGGGCATTGACTGTCTTAATTGCCATCATCGGACCTTCGAAAGTAGACATGCCGTAGAACGACAGTGACACTACCAGGAAGCGCAGAATCGGGTCATAACGCAGTTTATGCCAGGCGCCGGACAGCGTCATGATACCGTTGATCATGCCGCCCCAGGATGGCGCAAACAGTACCAGAGACATCACCATGCCCAGCGACTGAGTCCAGTCAGGCAATGCGGTGTAGTGCAGGTGGTGCGGGCCAGCCCAGATATACAGAGAAATCAGTGCCCAAAAGTGCACGATAGACAAACGGTAGGAATAAACAGGACGACCGGCTTGTTTCGGGACGAAGTAGTACATCATACCCAGGAAGCCAGCAGTAAGAAGGAAACCTACGGCGTTGTGCCCATACCACCACTGAACCATGGCATCGACTGCACCAGAGTAAACAGAATACGACTTCGTCATTGAGACCGGAATCGCCATGCTGTTCACAATGTGAAGAACGGCTACCGTCAAAATGAATGCACCGAAGAACCAGTTTGCCACATAAATGTGGGAGGTCTTTCGTTTAATCATCGTTCCGAAGAACACGACAGCATAGGAGACCCAGACAACGGCAATCAGTATATCGATTGGCCATTCCAGTTCAGCGTATTCTTTGCTGGATGTATACCCCATCGGCAGCGTAATAACTGCTGATAGAATCACGGCTTGCCAGCCCCAGAAGGTGAACGACGCTAACTTGCCACCAAACAACGTGGTTTGACAGGTACGCTGAACGACATAATAAGATGTCGCGAACAGTGCACTGGTACCGAAGGCGAAGATAACTGCATTAGTATGCAGCGGACGCAGACGGCTGTATGTCAACCAAGGGGTGTCAAAGTTAAGCGCCGGCCAAACCAACTGAGCGGCAATAAATACACCAACGCTCATTCCAACAATACCCCACAGTATGGTAGCTAGGGTGAATTGCCGAACGACCGTATAGTTGTAGTTTTGATCAAGCTGCTTTTCTTGGCTCATGTTGCATGCTTCCACTAAAAAATTTCAACTACACTCTTGTTTCTTTGCGAACAACTTCATTTCGCAATGCCACCCAAAGCTTAGACAAATCCTGTGTTGTTTTTATAAACAATTCGACACGGAAATTGCTATTTTGTTGTAAAAGTGGCATTTTCAGCACGCATGATACTTGAGATAAGAAATGATTGACAGTGTGAAGGGTGGGCTCATGCCGCGGCTCACTATTTTTATGCAAAAAGTTTGAACTATGTAACATGGGAAATGTATACAATCATGGCCGCACAGAAACTAACGAAAGCTCGGTTGATCCAAATTCTGCTCCTACTTGCTGTTCTGATTGCGGTATTCGTATGGAGAACAATTACATACAAATCTGACAATAAGGCAGAGGAAGCACTAAGGTCTTGCGAGGGTTCAGTAGAGGAATGCACTAACAAAGATGCAAAGTAGAAGCTGAAAGCACTCCGGGTTATCTGTTTGGAAAAAGGCAATATAGGGGTACCAGTAGCTGCTCTCTTTGTATTTAAAGGTGTCAACTTCGGCAGAGCAAGGGGACGATTTATTAATTTGGTATCTGGAGTATATGTTAGCACTCAAGCTATTGAAATGTGAGTTATTTTAATGCTTTAACACCATGTTGCTCTGATAAGTCAAACTTGCAAGTACCAGATAAGGATTCAGAACATTATTTTTCATGTGAAAATAATTAAAGTTCATTAAAAACAATCGCATAGAACATAACTCTCATCTATTCACTAGGTTGAATCTTTTCCTGTGTCGTTATGATGGTTTTTTATCCAAAACTCGGTTCGAAACGTTGAAAACCTGTCCGTTGATGTGCGAGGCTTTGTGACTCACCAGAAAACGTACCATAGCTGCCACGTCTTTGAATTGATTTACATCATTTTTTAGCACATCTGTCCGGTTAAGAATGTATCGGGCAGCATGGACAGTAACATCAGGTGATAAGCTATTGGCCAAAGCTTCAGTCAGTCCAACCAGGCCTTGGCTGCATACGGCGAGTAACTCGCTGTTAATGGCAGATTCATGAGGGGTAGGGACAACATGAACAATAGCCCCCTTTGTTGTTTTCAGAAGAGGCAGGCATTGTCTGGCGGTGAACAAGGTTGCTGTTAACTGGTGGTGAAGTGCCTGGTTCCAATCAAATAAATCCATTTCAGTGAAGGGGATGCCCACATCCGGAAGTGATACCGATGGGTTAATAACAAGTGCATCAAGTCGGCCGAATTGAGATTCAATCTCCCGGGCGGCTGCGGCAACGTCTGATTCCTTACTGCAATCTGTATTGCGAAACCGGACTCGTGGATCTTCTGCAACCAAATCATAACCTGCATTTTCGTCATTGCTCAGTGACATGACAATAGACTGAGTTGCAGCAAGCTCTTTACAGATATGTTTGCCTAACTCTGTTGTTCCTTCTGTGACAATGATTACTGGTTGCTTTGTCATACCCAAATCTTCTTTGTCGAATAGTTAAATACTAATAACGGTAAATCGCACACAGACTTAAGAGTTTTTTTTATAAAAATTCAATACTCTGCTGATCCTCAAATTGAAACTGTCTATTATGGTGAAGATACACACCCAGTCGTGAACACTACATGGAAATTGTTACCAGTTACTCAACGATAGAAACGACAGCAGCAGCAGTAGATGAAGCTGTCAGTCAACTCAAAGCCAGATTAGTGCGTCCCAGCCTGTTGTTGGTGTACTTTTCAGGGCATGACAATGCGCAAGTTATCCGAGAGCGGCTTGTTGCGGAATTCCCTGACACTCAAATTTTAGGCTGTTCATCATGCCAGGGTATCCTGACAGAAGAGGGGTATTTCCCTGATCGGGTGATCGGTTTATGGGCTGTTTTTGATTTCAATGGCGCGTATGGCTCTGCTTTAGTGTCTACCCATCAACTTCCTCACCAAATGGCGAAACAGGCATTGCTGAAGGCCATTCAAAATACCGGACGCTCAGGGGAACTACCTTCACTTGTTTTGCTGCACGCAAGTCCTGGCGCTGAAGAGGAGGTGATACAGGCCATATCTCAAGAGTTTGGCACACCAGTGCCTATTATTGGTGGGAGCGCCGCGGATGCAGGGGTTTTGGGGGAATGGCAACTTTTCACTCAAGATCATTTAGCTTCTGAAGGCGTTGCTGTGAGTGTCTTTTATCCAACATGCGACTTAAGTTTTTCTTTTCACTCAGGTTACGCAAAAACTGAACAATACGCAGTGGCGACTAAGGTTGAGGGAAGGGAACTCATAGAACTTGATCACCGGCCAGCAAAAGAGGTCTATGAAGAATGGATTAAACAACCTTTAGAGTATGGTCAAAGCATAATGTCTCTCTCTGCTTTACATCCGATTGGTCGTATTGCAGGCACTTTACATGATTTACCCTATTTTAAGCTCGCTCATCCCAATTCTGTTACTGCGCGTGGTGGAATCACATTGTTTGCTTCTATAAAGGAAGGAGAGAAACTCTACCTGATGACAGGGACGGAAGATAACCTGGTCAACCGGACCGGTCGCGCAGTGGATGGATTGCTTCATGATAGCCATCAGCAGATCGAGGCTATTGGTGGAATAAGTATTTATTGTGCTGGCTGTATGCTCCAGGTGAAATCAAAAATGGGTATGGTTGCAGAGAAAATGCAGCAATCTATGCTCAACGCGCCGTTTATTTCTCCGTTTACTTTTGGAGAACAAGGCCAGTTCCTTGGTGGTGAGAATGAGCATGGTAATTTAATGATTTCTAACGTTTTGTTTTACCGGGAATGATGAGCATGCCAGGCAGAGAAACAGAAACCCTACAGGAAACATTGCTTGCGTTACTCAGAAGCCAGGAAAGGGAGAAACAGCTCAGAGATGAGTACTCTGCTATTTTAGCGGGTATGTCAGCGATGGCTGGCGCTAATAGCAAGCGGCAAGTATTCAATAGCCTGCTTGCTGTTCTGCGCAAATATATTGGTTTCGAACACGCGCTGGTGCTGACTCGTGAAGATGAAACTTCGCATCTGGAAGAACTTGTCACCACCTGTACTAATTTCGAATCTTGCTCCTGGGAAGTCAATCAAACCTTTATCCGTGCTATCAATGGCGAAAGTATTGCACTTTTCGACCCGCTGCAAGTTGCCGAATTTCGTTATTTGCCCAAGGACCAGATCGGACTGTGTCGCTCAGTGTTGATGACGGGAGTGAAAGTCAGTTCTGGTGACGCGTTACTGCTATTTTTGCATTCTCAACCCGGCCAGTTTGGCGCTTCATGTAAAAGAGTGCTGGCACGGTTTCGCCCATTACTTGAACGCGCAATTATCGACATTGACTACAGGGAAAGATTGCAAACTCTGGTGACTGTACGAACTCAAGAGTTATTACACAATCAGCAACGATTTAAAGACTTTGCTAATACTGTTGGTGACTGGTTTTGGGAGATAGATACCGAATACAGGTTCACGTATATCTCTGCGCCAGACTTATCTAACCACGTGATAGATAAAAAAAGTTTGTTAGATCTCTTTGATGATGATAGCGATTTCCAAGCCAAGCTACGAAATAAATTGCTCAGTAATGAAGATTTTGAAGACTTGGAATGGCAGCTACCCGGTAATGAGGGTGGGGCATGGATTAGCTTCAGCGGTAGCCCGTACTTTAGCAAACACGGGGAGCTCCGGGGATATCGGGGAACAGCGAAAGACATCACCAGCAAGAAGCAACGTTTAGTCGAATTGCAGCAGGCTCGGCAACAAGCGGAATCTGCAAACGCCGCTAAATCTCAGTTTCTGGCAATGATGAGCCATGAAATTCGCACGCCTCTGAATGCAGTGCTTGGTTTGATGGATACTTTAGCTGATTCAGGACTGAATATGGAGCAGCTTAAATGGGTCAATCAAATGGAGCAGTCTGCTCAACTGCTTCTGACGATCATTAACGATATTCTGGATCTCTCTCGTATAGAATCAGGCAAGTTTGATTTATACATGGAACCCATGTCTGTCGCTGATTGTGCCACGCTGGTCGTTGAACAGCTGCGAGATCAGGCACAGAAGAAAAATATCGATTTGAATATCCGGGTTGATGAAACAGTTCCTGAAAAAACTCAAGGTGACAAGAACCGCGTGACTCAGGTTATGTTTAATCTGATTGGCAACGCTATCAAATTCACGAACAGTGGCTCAGTGAATGTTGCTGTCACAACAGCAAATAATGAGATTGTGATTACAGTTATTGATACCGGAATTGGTATCTCTGATGAAGCACAGAAAAATCTCTTTAATCCGTTTGTTCAGGCAGACGGTAGTATTACCAGAAAATATGGTGGTACCGGTTTGGGTTTGGCCATCAGCCGCCATCTTGTCGGGAAAATGCAAGGACGTATTTCACTGGTCAGCCATTTAGGCCACGGTAGCTGTTTTTCTGTGTTTTTACCGATCATCGCAGCTGCAGCTGAAATAGAAGAAGAAAAGCTACCTCAAAGAAAAATTCCTCGCCGAGCATTATCAATTTTGTTGGCGGAAGACAGTAAGACAAACCAGATGGTTGCAAAACTCATGCTGGAAAAACGAGGACATCATGTTCAAGTCGCTGACAATGGGCAAATGGCACTGGATATGATTGAAGCGTCACCCGAACAATTTGATTTAATATTAATGGATATCTCTATGCCGGTTATGGATGGTATGGAAGCAACCAGAAAGATCAGAGAAAAGCATGTTGATTTACCCATAGTTGCGCTGACGGCAAATGCCATGCACTCAGATCAGCTTGAATATCAAAAAGCGGGCATGAACGGCTTTCTAGCAAAACCGATACGTGTAGCTGAATTGGATAAATTGCTGAGCGAATATGCCGAGCTAGTCTCGCTGGTATAATTCATTCTTATCGATGAACGCATTGGCGCTTGTCGGCCTTAGGTAATTCCACCTGACATTGAAGAACCAGGCAAACTGACAATTTGCAGCAGGACTTAAATACAAGTGTGAATTACCTATTTTATGGTAAATCACCATTATGGTTAAATTGCGTGAACCTGTCTGGCGAGGCCGTCATACAGAAGGGAGCAGAGAGCCCAACGTGTAGACTCTCACACCCTTAATTTAACATAATGTACATAATGCGTACCTAATATGATAAACCAAATCTAAAATGTCTCTTTCCTGCAAAGTTAAAATTTCCAGTTGTTCTACTTCCAAACACGCTTTCTTTACCGTGTTTGGAGCCCGTGGATGCTATTAACCATGGCTGACAGTGAATTACTGAGAATCAAGCTTATCCAAGACATCTGTGACAAACGGCTCACCGGTGTTAAGGCTGCCCGCTTACGCTTACTTAAACTGAGTCCGCGCCAAGTTTATCGTTTGGTCAAACGCTTCATCGAATTAGGTTTAGGCCAGCCTGGTAATCATCGCCATGATGAGATTTTAAAGTTACAGACATTGGCTCATGAAAAACTCTCCGAGGCTCATAACATCCATGTTTCCGTGGAAACCTTACGCCGATGGTCTATGGTTTCCCTATGACAAACGCAAACCGCGAGTTTATCAACCTCGTCATCGCCTAGGTGAGCTGGTTCAAATCGACGGCTCCCACCCAATTTGGCCGGGTGCTGAAGGATCTTAATATCGAGCTGATCTGCACCAGCAGTTCGCAACAAAGGCCGCATTGAGTGTGCGAATAAAAATGTTACAGGATCACTAAATAAAGGGAATGTGTCTCAAAGTATCAATACTATTAAGAAGCCAGCTAGCTCCCCCGACTTCATCGTCATTTCAACTGCTGCTTTGTCAAAAGCTGGCACATTATACCAAGGACATACACTGGCCGGTGCGTGAATCTTCCGACGAACTGGATGATATTTTACCTGGTAGGAACTGCGCAGAGACTCGTTCTGCAGATAGCCTTATCTCTTTCATATTTATAATGATTTGAAATACAGCTAGAGCACAGAATGACAACGTCATCAATGGTTAATATCGACATTTAACCTGAGTAGCTTGTCAAATTTGTTCTCTAAACTGTATATTATTTTGTGTTTTCTTTTGGTAAAAACGATAGAAATAATAAGTTATAGTGCTCTAAGGTTATGTTCTTGAACTCTTTACTGGTATGTCAGTACATTCTTATCTAAGATCAATGAGAGCAAAAACACATAGTAATTAATTGGATGCCAGAACATGAAAAGTATTCTTATCATTGAAGACAACAAAGTGATGGCACAAATTTTAGCTCAGCTGTTAAGAAACAGCATACAGCCCCAAACATTGCTTCATGCCAGTTCCGTTAGCCAGGCTGAGGCCATATTCATGAAATCTAAACTCTTAGGCCATACATTGGATTGTGTCTTTTTAGACTTAAACCTCAACCACCCTTTGGATGGCCTTTCGTTTCTGGGCCAAATAAAGCAGGATCACCCAGACTTGCCTGTTATTGTTGTGACGGCAGAAAATGAAATGGAAACGGTGAAAAAAGTTATCTCACATAAGCCTGATGGCTATATTGTAAAACCCCTTTCGATGCAAAAGCTCAATCAATGCTTGGCTAAGATATCAAGTCTTCAGTTAGATATTGAAAAGTAACTAAGGTCTGAATTATATTTTTTTACACTTAAACAAGTTATGGTGCATTAGAGAAGCAATAATAGCCTGCTCTGAGGGTGTTCATAGTTCTGTGTCAGCATAAGTCACAGATCCACATATTGATCGACCCTGTTCGGGAAGTGGAGGCTCAACTGGGATAACGTCAGATTCCAGTTCTGTACCGGGTGCGTCCACTTCTCGGAAGCCTTCAACATCCCCGCATAGAGCAGCTTCAGCAAGCTGGTTTCGTTGGCGAAGCCACCCTTGGTTTTGGTCAGCTTGCGGAACTGACGGTGCACCGCCTCAACCGCATTGGTGGTGTAGATGGCCCGCCGGATCTGCTCGGGATACTTGAAGTATACCGACAAATTGTCCCACTTGCTGCGCCAGGATTTGATGACCAACGGGTACTGCTTACCCCATTTTGTTTCCAGTTCATCCAGCGCCTGCTCAGCAGCATTCTGTGTGGCGGCCTTGTAGACAGACTTGAGATCCGCCATAAAAGCCTTCTGGTTTTTGCTCGCAACGTACTTCATGGAGTTGCGGATTTGGTGAATGACGCAGATCTGCACCTCTGTCTCAGGGTAGATGGTTTCAATGGCTTCCGGGAAGCCTTTCAGGCCGTCTACCGAAGCGATCAGGATGTCCTTGACTCCGCGGTTCTGTAGGTCGGTCAGCACGCTGAGCCAGTAATGTGCGCCTTCATTTTCAGACAGA
>NZ_JAKLTE010000034.1:0-20497 GCF_022014395.1 Photobacterium sp. WH77
CCTGTCTGAAAATGAAGGCGCACATTACTGGCTCAGCGTGCTGACCGACCTGCAGAACCGCGGCGTCAAGGACATCCTGATCGCTTCGGTAGACGGCCTGAAAGGCTTCCCGGAAGCCATTGAAACCATCTACCCTGAGACGGAGGTGCAGATCTGCGTTATTCACCAGATCCGCAACTCCATGAAGTACGTTGCGAGCAAGAACCAGAAGGCCTTCATGGCAGATCTCAAGTGTGTCTACAAGGCCGCCACACAGAATGCTGCTGAGCAGGCGCTGGACGAGCTGGAAGCAAAATGGGGCAAACAGTATCCGTTGGTCATTAAATCCTGGCGCAGCAAGTGGGACAATCTGTCGGTATACTTCAAGTATCCCGAGCAGATCCGGCGGGCTATCTATACCACTAATGCGGTTGAGGCGGTACACCGTCAGTTCCGCAAGCTGACAAAAACCAAGGGTGGCTTCGCCAACGAAACCAGCTTGCTGAAGCTGCTTTATGCGGGGATGTTGAAGGCTTCCGAGAAGTGGACGCACCCGGTACAGAACTGGAATCTGACGCTATCCCAGTTGAGTCTCCACTTCCCGAACAGGGTTGATCAATATGTGGATCTGTGACTTATGCTGACACAGAACTATGAACACCCTCACCCGATGATGTATTCAGACACAAAAAAGGGCCTTTCGGCCCTTTTTCACAAAGAAAGCAAACTTACTGCTTGAGCAGGAAGTTGATCAGCTCGAAGTATTCATCGGCGGATTTCACTTTGTCGGTTTTCACCAGGTATTTGTTGTTGACCACCACGGCTGGTACACCGGTCAGGCCGCTGTCGCGGAAACCTTTGTTGAAACGGTTGACCATAGAGTTGACGGCGAAGCTGTTGAAGGCGCCGTCGAAGTCTTCGGCTTTCACGCCGTTATCCAGAAAGATCTGGCGCAGCTCTTCATCGTTACGCGGCGGTTTGTTTGCCTGATGGATCTGGCTGAACAGTACCGGGATCATTTTGTCATCAATACCCAGGGTGACCGAGGTCGCGTAAGCCTTGCTCATGGAGGTGCCCATGTTGCCGCCCATGAAGGAGACATGGCTTTTCTGGAACTTGGCGTTGTCCGGGATTTTGGTTTTCAGCTGTTGGATCAGCGGTTCAAAGTTAAAGCAGTGCGGGCAGTAAAACGAGAAAAATTCGTTCACAACCGGTGTGGATGATTTTGGCAGTTCCAGCACCTGATAGTAATCGCCTTCGCTAAACTTGGCGGCATGCGCGGAAAAAGAAAGCAGCGCTGCTGTTGCCAGCGCAAAAAGTGTTTTAAACATGTAAGGGTTCTCCCTGAAAAATCAATACAATACCTTTTACAGGTACGGCTGTTCGGATTCAAGTCAGACTGATTACCATTGCGGCATCAGCTGCAGTGGCGGCTCTTCAAGGGCAGCCAGTTGTTCTTTAATGGCCAGTACCTGACCTTCCCAGTATTTTGCATCAGCAAACCAGGGGAATGCACGCGGGAAAGCCGGATCCTGCCAGCGTTTTGCTAGCCATGCCATGTAATGCACCAATCTAAGACCACGTAATGGTTCAATAAGTTGCAATTCACGCGGATCAAAATCGGCAAATTCGCCATACGCTTCCAGCAGGGTATCCAACTGCATCAGCTGATCCTGGCGGCTGCCGTTTAACAGCATCCATAGATCCTGCACCGCCGGGCCGTTTCGCGCATCGTCTAAGTCGACAAACAGTGGGCCGTCGCGCCACAGTATGTTGCCCGGATGGCAGTCACCGTGAATACGTTGCGACTGCCAGTCGCTGTGCCAGCGTTCGCTCAATAAGGCGATAAGGCGGTCCAGATCGCCGAAAAAAGCCGATTCCAGATGCGTCGGGATAAACCCGGACTGCTCCAGAACGAGCCGGGGCTGAACCAGATATTCTTCCAGGCCGATGGTCGGTCTGTGGCTGAACAGGGTGCGCTGACCGACTTTGTGGATGCGGCCCAGGAAGCGGCCGACCTGCTCAAGCTGGTCTGCATTATCGACTTCAAACTGGCGGCCGCCGACGCTGGGAAACAGCGCGAAACGGTGGTGTTCATAGTGGTGCAGGGTTTGGCCGTTCATGACCAGGGGCGCTGCCAGCGGAATTTCCTGCGCAGCCAGCTCGGCGGCGAAGTCATGTTCTTCCTGGATCTGGGCGTCACTCCATCGCTGCGGACGGTAGAATTTGGCGACGTAGCGGCGGCCGTCATCACTGCTGAACTGGTAGACCCGGTTTTCATAACTGTTGAGGGGCAACAGTCCCGATGAGGCATAGATGCCCGTGCTCTCCAGCGCATTGAGCAGTAAGTCCGGTGTCAGATCAGCAAAGCTGAAATCATCAAGTGCTGTCATAGTGGTACAGCCATGGTTATAAATGTCGCATCAGTATACAGCATAATGAAAAAGGGCCGTAATCGGCCCTTTATTTCCTGATTGGCGTGAGGTGGCTATCGTAACTCGCCGATAAAGCGGCTGTCGGTCACCAGACGCTTTGTTTCCTCGCTGCCCTGATGTTCCATGATAAACCGGATATCGACAATTGGTCGTTCCAGCTCATAAGGGTCAACACCCAGGCTTATCGGCAGGGTAAATACTTCACCGGCATTGACATTAACCTGCTGAGGGCCATACCACTGGGCATTGTCCAGACCTTCAACCTGCAGCTGATAAGTGGCATCCTGCTGGGTTTTATTGAGAATTTTCAGGGTGTAGGTATTCTCGACCAGCCCTTCGGTATTGATACGGAACAGCTGGTTACGGTCGCGGATCACATCCAGTCCCATAGGCTGTACGGAAACCACCAGATAGGCCATCAGGCCGAACATCGCCAGCATCACAGCGCCGTAGCCGATCAGTTTTGGCCGCATGACATGGGTTTTCTTGCCTTCCAGCTTGTGCTCTGTGGTGTAAGTGATCAGATCGCGCGGGTAGCCCATTTTGTCCATCGTCTGGTTACAGGCATCCACACAGGCACCGCAGTTAATGCACTCATACTGCAGGCCATCCCGGATATCGATCCCGGTCGGGCAAACCTGCACGCAGAGGTTACAGTCGATACAGTCACCCAGCCCCTGCGCTTTATGATCGGTTTTGCGTGAGCGCGGGCCGCGTTTTTCGCCTCGGGCAGCATCATAGCCGACGATATAGGTGTCTTTGTCGAACATGGCAGACTGGAATCTGGCATATGGACACATGTGAATACAGACGATTGAACGCATCCAGCCAGCGTTGCCATAGGTGCAGAAGGTGAAGAACAGCACCCAGAACACGGCCAGGAAGCTGGCACTGAAGGTGAAGAAGCCGGGGACTAATTCACGGATAGGCAGGAAATAGCCGACGAAGGTCAGGCCGCTGATCAGGGCAACCAGCAGCCAGGCAATGTGCTTGAGTGTTTTACGCACGACAAGATCGGCGGTCAGTGCCTTGTTGTCCCGAGAGCGGCGCTTGTTGGCCGGCCCTTCCAGTTTTTCCTCAAACCAGATGTAAATGAAGGTCCAGACCGTTTGCGGGCACATATAACCACACCAGACCCGGCCGAGGAAGGTAGTGACAAAAAACAGCGCAAAGGCTGCGACCATCAGCAGGCTGGCCAGTAACATCAGATCCTGAGGCCAGAAAGTGGTACCAAAAATGTTGAACTGCTGGCGGCCGATATCAAGCAAAATTGCTTGCCTGCCATTATAGGTGATCCACGGCAGTATCAGGAACAGGCCCATCATTAACCACCCCATACGCTGGCGCAGCTGCTGATAGACCCCTTTCATGGCCCGCACATAAATACGGTTACTCGGGTTGAAGCGGTCGTCGCCGCCTTTATGGGTCTTAGGATTGTACTCTTTGGGAGTGACGTCCTTAATTTTGATTCTCTCTTGATTCATGGCATTGCATTCCTTGGGCATAGCCAGTCTGTACGCTGGCAGATGTGCCCGGGTGCATCGCCTGGGCAATCATAAATTCAGGTGCTATTGGCCCTGATAGTAATAAGCTCGGATTATACATTATCTAACTGGTTGAATATTCTACCTCGCTCAAATAATGCGCTTAAGGTTTTTGGGGTTATTTGATGATCCCTCTGGCTTGGAGTATGGCGGTTTTGAAATCTGGCTCGCAGTCTTTCGCCAGGCCAGGAATCATGGCCTCTCGCTTTTCCTGCCGCATTTTCAGCTGATAAATCAACATATCATCGCTCACATCGATCAGTGATCCTTGGAAGCCGGCTTCGTTTGCCAGCTGTGCCATGATCTCTGCCAGGTTTAAATCCGGGAAATGCTGCCAATAAGGCTTGAGTAGTGCCAGCAGTTCAGCAATGCGGTGCTCAGCCATTATCTGGCTCCTTTTCTTAAGCTTACTTTTAGTGGGGATTATACCAGACGGCTTTGCCTGAACCCAAACGCTGTCAGTTTCAGTACATGCCTTGCTCAACCAGAATTGGCTATATAAACTGGTTTCATACTTCGTTACGGATGAATACGGACAAGGAGCCATTATGTCGCTTTTTCATAAAACACTGGCCAGTTTCGGTTTGGGTGGTGCCAGAGTTGATACAGTATTGGAAACCGAAGTGCTGATCCCGGGTCAGGCTCTGCCCGTTCGTGTTGAGGTCAAAGGCGGCAAAGTTGCGCAGGCGGTGGATAATGTGCATTTGTATCTGTGCTGCAGCTTTGAAGATGAGCAGGCTGTCAGCCGGGGTGACAGCGAACGGCGGATGGAAAAAATCACCCGAACACATACTCTGGCACAGTGGCATTTGCCGCAGGCCTTTACGCTGGCTGCCGGTGAAGATCGCCAGTTTGACTGCCGGTTTGAATTGCCGCTCAACACCCCAATCACTATCGGTTATTCGGGTGTGTGGCTGGAAACGCACCTGGATGTGCCATCGGCCTTGGATCCCAAAGATAAAGACTCCCTGACCGTGCGGCCGGATCCTTTGCTTGACGGTGTGTTTACTGCCCTTGAGCAAGCAGGACTGCGTATATTACAGGTGGAATGTGAAGCGGTGCGCGGTTTTGATCTGCCCTTTGTGCAGGTGTTTGAGTTTGTACCTGTTTCTGGCCCCTTTCATGGCCGTTGGCGTGAACTGGAGTTGATCACTCAGCGTGAAGATGACTGCCTGAAGCTGTGGTTCTCGATTGATCGTCGTCAGCGCGGGGTGGGTGGATTGCTGTCGGGCCTGCTCGGCAGCAGTGAGCTCAAACGCCAGTTGCGTTTGCCGTTGGGGCTGTCTCCGTCAGAAGCCGGGGAGCGGGTGATAAGGTATCTGGAGCAGGTCGACGATCTCTGAGTCACGCACCATGAATACAGCTAACTGTGCTGTCACGGCGGTGTCATAAAATTCAGCTTACACGTGTAAGCTAAACTGTGCCATACTGCTGGAAAGTTCAGAGACAACGGATAGCATTGATGGGCAAGCAACAAAAAATGGCGTACTCGGTAGCTGAGGAAATCGCCAACAGCCTCAGTCACGGCGCCGGGATGATTTTCGGCATAGTCGCTCTGGTGATGCTGCTGATGCGGGCAGTGGAAGTGAATGCCGATGCGCTCAGTGTGGCCAGCCTGAGCATTTATGGCGCCAGCATCATTTTACTGTATCTCGCCTCCACCCTGTATCACGCTATTCCGTTTGAGCGGGCAAAGCGCGTTCTGAAAACCTTAGATCACTGTGCGATCTACCTGCTGATAGCCGGCACTTACACCCCTTTCCTGTTGATTACCCTGCGGACGCCGCTGGCGGTGACGCTGATGGCCGTGATCTGGGCGGTAGCCTTGCTGGGGATCATGTTCAAAGTGGTGTTTATCTATCACTTCAAGCGTTTATCTCTGGTGATCTATCTGGCGATGGGATGGTTGTCTCTGGTGGCTGTGTATCCGCTGGCGATGGCCATGTCGGCGGCCGGACTGATATGGCTGGCTGTAGGCGGTGTGGTGTATTCCCTTGGCGTGGTGTTCTACGTCAATCAGCGGATTCCCTACAATCACGCCATCTGGCATCTGTTTGTGCTGGGCGGCACGGTCTGCCATTTTCTGGCTATTTACTGGTATGTGGCGCCAACGGCCGGGCTGCCGGGTTAGACCCGGCAATGTGCAACGGGTCAGTTTTTCCAGAAAGCCGGGAATGCCAGTACCAGTACCGTCAGGATCTCCAGGCGACCCATCAGCATGCCGAGGCTGAGGATCCATTTGGCGGCATCCGGCAGGGAGGCGAAATTACCTGTCGGGCCAATAATAGTGCCCATGCCCGGCCCCACATTGGCCACGGCTGTGACTGAGCCGCTGATACTGGTGATCGGATCTAATCCCAGCATCGCCAGTAATGCGGCAATAATGATGATGGTCATGATGAAGGTCAGGGCGAAGGCCACCACAGAGCGGACAATCGCATCTGTGACCGGTCTTTGATTATACCGCTGAATAAACACCCCTGACGGGTGGATCAGCTGCATCAGCTGTTTGCGCAGCAAGGCGATGGCAACCTGAAAACGGAACACTTTGAAGCCGCCGGCAGTCGATCCTGAGCAGCCGCCGACCAGCATCATGAAGGCAAATACCACGGTCGGAAATGCGCCCCAGGCGGTAAAATCTTCCAGCCCGAACCCTGTCGTGGTGATCACGGAAACGATATTGAACATCGCTACCCGAATGGCATGACTGAAATCATACCCATTTTGCCAGCACAGCCAGAGCGCGACCATCAGGCTGACTATCAGGACAGTGACCGTGTACCCCCGGACCTGCGCGTCCCGCAGCAATGAAGCCGGCTGCTTTTTGCGCAGCACCTGCACAAAGAGCAGAAACGGCAACCCGCCGGCAAACATAAACACAACGGCTATCCAGTGCGCTGCCGGTGAGAAGTGGTTCATCGAGCCGTCTGAGGTGGAATAACCACCGGTTGATAAGGTGGTGAAAGCATGGTTGACCGCATCGAAGGTGTTCATGCCCGCTGCCATATAGCCGAGAATACACAGCCCTGTCAGACTGAGATAGACGGTCACTATGTTGGAGGCTACGTTTTTGGTACGCGGGGAACTTTTCTCCGACCAGTCCGAAGACTCGGTCTGGAACAAGCGCATTCCGCCAACGTTCAGCATTGGCAAAATAGCCACCCCCATCACGATAAAGCCGATCCCGCCCAGCCATTGTAAGGTGGAACGCCACAGCAGAATGCTGGGGGCCATGTCATCGAGCCCGCTCAGTACCGTTGACCCTGTCGTGGTGATGCCCGACATGGTTTCGAAATAGGCGTCGGTAAAACTGATGTGGTTAATCAGCATAAAGGGCAGCGCGGCAAACGCACTGGCGACAGTCCAGACCAGAGTGGTCAGCAGGAACATGTCCCTGACCCCGAGCTTGAAATCTGTGACTTTGCCGAAGGTCAGGCAAGCAAATGCCACGATATGGGTAATGATGACTGCGGTTGCAAAATCAATGAAACCGCCCGAACCGGTCAAAAATGCCAGAATGGTGGGCAGGTACATAAAGAGGGCGATCTTGGACAAGACCAGCCCTATGACAAAGATGATCGGACGAAGATTAACCATAGCTGCTCAGAGGAAGAATGGACTGGGCTGGAACAGACGTTCTACATCCGGGATGTACTTCTTGTCGACCAGGAACATGACCACGTGGTCGTCCTGTTCAATCACGGTACGGTCATGAGCAATCAGTACTTCTTCACCGCGCACTATGGCGCCAATAGTGGTGCCCGGCGGCAGCTTGATATCCCCTATGGCTTTGCCAACCACTTTCGAGGTGCTGGCATCGCCGTGCGCTATGGCCTCAATCGCTTCTGCCGCTCCGCGCCTCAGCGAGGAAACGTTGACGATATCGGCTTTACGCACATGGGTCAGCAAGGCAGAAATCGTGGCCTGCTGCGGCGAAATCGCAATATCGATGGTGCCGCCCTGCACCAGATCGACGTAAGCGCCGCGCTGGATTAGCACCATCACCTTCTTGGCACCCATGCGTTTGGCCAGCATGGCCGACATGATATTGGCTTCGTCATCGTTGGTGACGGCGATGAAGACGTCTATCTGCTCGATATGCTCTTCGCTCAGCAGTTCCTGATCAGAGGCATCACCACAGAAGACTATGGTGTTGGTCAGCATTTCCGATAAGCTTTCCGCCCGCTGCGGGTTGTGCTCAATCAGCTTCACGCTGTAGCTGTTCTCCAGCCTTTTCGCCAGACCGGCACCTATGTTACCGCCCCCGACTATCATCAGCCGCTTGTAGGGTTTTTCCAGTCGCTGCAGCTCACTCATCACTGAACGGATATGGTTGCTGGCGGCGACAAAAAATACTTCATCATCGGCTTCGATAATGGTGGTCCCCTGCGGACGGATAGGCCGGCCCTGACGGAAAATTGCCGCGACACGGGTATCGACGTGCGGCATGTGCTCACGCAGTGCGGACAGTGCATTACCGACCAGTGGGCCGCCGTAATAGGCTTTTACCGCCACCAGCCCAACTTTATTATCGGCAAAGCCCACCACCTGCAGCGCCCCCGGATAGGCAATCAGGCGTTCGATATAACCTGTCACCAATTCTTCCGGCGCAATCAGGTGATCGACCGGCACTGCGTCGGTATGGAACAGCTGATGTTTTTCTTTGAGGTATTCCGGTGAACGGATACGGGCCACCCGGTTCGGGGTATTGAACAGAGAAAAGGCGATTTGACAGGCAATCATGTTGGTTTCGTCAGAATTGGTGACTGCGACCAGCATGTCTGCGTCCTGCGCGCCGGCATCCCTGAGGGTGCGGGGATGGCTGGCATACCCCTGCACTACCCGCAAATCGTATTTGTCCTGCAATTCGCGCAAGCGTTCAGGGTTGGAGTCGACAATAGTGATGTCATTGTTCTCGCCAACCAGGTTTTCTGCCAGCGTACCGCCGACCTGGCCTGCGCCAAGAATGATAATTTTCATAGCTGATGCCTGATGAGTGTTCTCAGATCCTTGCTGTTTGTCGTTAGGGTACACTGAGTTGGCGAGAGAAGCAGCAATTTCAACCCGTTTGCACAAAGACTTAACCTTGCTTTGCGGAATACGCAGGGACTTCTCTCACCACGGGATCAGACCGTCAGGCGTTTCTCCAGCACCGCGTAATAGAAGCCGTCCATGTCCTCTTCACCTGGCAGGATTTGGCGCCCTGGCGCATCAGGGGTGCCGTTCTCTGTCCCTTCGGCCAGCACAGCGTCTGGCGTGCGCGACAGGAAGGCTTTCACTTGCTCGCGGTTTTCCTGCGGCAGGATGGAGCAGGTAGCGTACACCAGCGTGCCGCCCGGTTTCAGCTGTTGCCACATGGCATCCAGAATTTCTGCCTGCAGGGTCGCCAGTGCCGCAATATCGTCGGCGCGGCGCAGCCATTTGATGTCCGGATGGCGGCGGATCACCCCGGTTGCCGAACACGGTGCGTCGAGCAAAATCCGGTCAAAGGCACTGCCCTGCCACCATTGCTGCGGGTAACGGGCATCGGCGCACAATACTTCTGCGTCCAGTTGCAAGCGCTGCAGGTTGTCTTTGATTCTCAGCAGGCGCTGCTCATCACAGTCGATGGCGACGACACTGGCGCCCGGCTCGCGCTCCAGAATATGGGCGGTTTTGCCGCCCGGCGCGGCGCAGCAGTCAAGGATCAGCTCGCCGGCCTGTGGCTTGAGGTAATCGACCGCCAGCTGTGCGGCGGCATCCTGCACTGATACCCAGCCATCGGCAAAACCCGGCAGCAGCTGAACATCGCAGGCGCGCTCCAGTTTCAGCGCATCGCCGGCCTGTGGATGTACAGTCGCTCTGATGTCTGTGCCGTCCAGCAGGGCCAGGTACTGATCCCGGCTGTGGTGACGGCGATTCACCCGCAGCCACATCGGGGCTTTGGTGTTGTTGGCGGCGGTCACAGCGTCCAGTTGCGTCGGGTAGTGCTCGCGCAACAGCTTGAGTAACCAGCCTGGATGGCCGTATTTACCGGCATCATGGCTCATCGCTTGCTGATCCAGCTCTTCTTGCTGACGCTGATAGTTACGCAAAATAGCGTTGATCAGGCCACGCAGCTGAGGCTTTTTCAGTGTCTTGGTTGCATCGACTGTCTCGGCCACGGCGGCATGCGCTGGTATGCGCATATACCCGAGTTGGTACAGACCGACCAGAATCAAATGATGAAACACACGTTGTTTGCCTTTCAGCGGCTTGTCCATCAAGGATTGAGTGACAGATTCCAGGCGCGGCAGCCAGCGCAGCACGCCGTAGCAGATTTCCTGCAGCAGGGCGTGGTCACGGGGTTTGATACCCTGTTGCGCCGCCGGCAGAGCAGTAGCAAGCGATTGGCCCTGATCCACCACCTGATAGATCACCTCGGCCGCAGCAGCTCTTACATTCATGATTGAATTCCTGACTAGATGAGCTTATGACAGTTTACTGACTGCCATGGTTGCCGCGTGAGCGGCGAATGAAAAAGCCAGCGCAACAGCAAATCTGCTGTTCACTGGCTAAAAAACGTTTGCAGGGGCACGGCTGTTTATAGCACGGCACCCGGGGTAAACCACTCGCGGCGTGAGTTCAGCAGATCCTGAGCTGCCATGGCTTTCTTGCCCGGCGGTTGCAGTTGTACCAGACGCAACGCGCCTTTTGCGGTGGCAACCACTATGCCATGTTTGTCGGCTGACAAAATGGTGCCGGGCGCCTGGCCCTGGTTATCGGCTTCCACTTCGGCCTGCCAGACTTTGACGTTTTGCTCTGCCACGGTAAAAAAGCTCATCGGCCATGGATTGAAGGCGCGAACACAGCGCTCAATCGTTTCGGCGTCCATGGTCCAGTCGATTTTCGCTTCTTCTTTGCTGAGTTTTTCTGCGTAATTGGCACGCTCGTCATTTTGTTTTTCCGCCACGGCACGGCCTGCGGCGATATCGTCCAGGCAGCTCAGCAGGGTGTCCGGTCCCAGTTCGGCCAGTTTGTCGTACAGGCTGGCGCTGGTATCTGTTGCGACAATCGGCAGTGAGGCGATTTTCAGCATGTCGCCGGTATCCAGACCTTCATCCATCTGCATGATGGTGACACCGGTTTCGGCATCCCCCGCCCAGATAGAGCGCTGGATTGGCGCTGCTCCCCGCCAGCGCGGCAGAATCGAGCCATGGACATTAATACAGCCCAGACGCGGGGTATCCAGTACCACTTTGGGCAGGATCAGGCCGTAGGCCACCACTACCATGAGGTCGGCATTCAGGGCGGCCAGTTCCTGCTGGGCGGTTTCATCGCGCAGGGTTTTCGGCTGGTAAACCGGGATATGCTGTTCCAGCGCCAGGTGTTTGACCGGGCTGGCGGTGAGTTTCTTACCGCGACCGGCAGGCTGATCCTGACGGGTGTAAACGGCTATAACCTCGTGCTGTGAAGATAATAACGCCGCCAGATGACGGGCGGCGAAATCAGGCGTACCAGCAAATACGATACGTAAAGGTTGGCTCAAGATAACCTCGGCTTCTTAGACTTGCTCTTGGTAGCGCTTCATTTTTTCCAGCTTTTTCTGGATACGCTGACGCTTGAGAGGTGACAGGTAATCAACGAAAAGTTTACCGGCCAGATGGTCCAGCTCGTGCTGTACACAGATAGCCAGCAGATCGTCGGCTTCAAAAGTGTATTCCTTGCCGTCACGGTCCAGTGCGCGCACTGTGACTTCCGCGGCGCGGGGAACCAGCGCACGGGCGCCAGGTACCGACAGGCAACCTTCTTCGATGCCGTCTTCGCCGCGTTTTTCCAGGATTTCCGGGTTGATCAGCACCATGGGCTGGTTGCGTTCTTCCGAGATATCAATGACAACGATTCGCTGATGAATATCAACCTGTGTGGCCGCCAGGCCGATACCATCTTCGTCATACATAGTGTCCAGCATGTCATCGACGATTTTCTGGATTTCAGGCGTGACCGCTTCGACTGGCTTGGCGACAGTACGCAGGCGATCATCAGGGAAAGTTAACACGTTTAAAACAGACATAGATTCCCGTAAATATTGACGTATAAAAAAGGACAATAGCTTATTTGCTCTAATTCTAGTCATTTTCATCATCAAAGAACAGCTTTCGACGCCTTTGTCTGCCGGACAACCGGCTGTGATACCGGCCGTCAGTACCATTACCGGTACGATGAAACCCGAATCTGAAAGCGAGAATTCTGCCGCAAAGATCCAATCATCAAATAGTAACAGACGTCTTTGCCTGACAAGCTGCAGTATGAGTGTAGCGAGAAGGGATTATTGACGATGCGTATGTGTGTATGGCTGAGTGTGTTGTGGCTGTCGACGCTAACGCCGGCCGTTGCCGGATTCGGGTTGCCGGGGCGTTTAGTAACCGCCGAGCAACTGGGATTAGCCCCGAGAGTGATACCTGTGATGAACGGGCGTCAATACCTGACCCACGAAGATGAACTCCTGGTCAAAGAAGTGCTCGAGAATGGCAGTATCTGGCATATCTATCGTCCGACGCGGGCATTTAGCACGACTGAACCTTCCTATCATTCCGCCGCCGATGTGTGGGGTATGCTGCCGGTGGCCAGCGTCACAGTGGTGACCAATGATGATCAGGGCAGCCGGCTGGCCGTTACCGCAGGGATGCAGGAAATCCGCCCGGGTGATCGCCTGCTCAGGCCCACGGCTCCCCATTCAGCCGAGCAGTCCGATGTCCCTCCGAAGGCTGTCAGAGTGCTGGGAGGTTTGCAGGACCACCATTATATGCAGGACTGGCTGGTGCTGGATCACGGCGCGGAGCACGGTCTGGAGCCCGGTCAGCGCTGGCGGATTGAGCATCAATTGCTGGGACAGCGGCTGGTGGCCGATGTGGAAATTGGCGACACCCTTGACCAATTCAGCCTCGCTCAGGTCATTAGCAGTCAGGGTCCGATAAAAATCGGCGATATCGCTAAACGCATTGATCGCGAACATGAGTGACAGGGAAGACTGGCTGGCACTGGCGGCAGTGCCCGGCTTGGGCGGACAGCGGATCCAGCAATTGTTAGATCAGGCCACAGTGACTGAGATTCGCAAAATGCCCGAATCGCACCTGATGGCAATGGGGCTCAAAGGGTCGCAAATCTCCCTGTTGCGCCAGCCGGACAGCAAGCGCTTGCAAGAAGCTCTGCGCTGGTGCGAGCAGGATAATCAACAACTATTAGTATTAAGTGACCCGGCTTATCCTCGCTTGCTCAAGGAAATCAGCTCACCGCCGCCTGTCCTTTTTATTCGTGGAGAACCACATTGGCTCTGTGAACCGCAACTGGCGATTGTCGGCAGTCGGCATGCCAGTCTTGACGGCCGTGAGGCGGCACGGGAGTTTGCCGCAGCTATGGTGGCAGCGGATTATGTGGTGACCAGTGGCCTGGCGCTGGGGGTCGATGGTCACGCCCATGACAGCGCACTGAAAAATGGCGGTGCGACTGTGGCGGTGCTGGGCTCTGGCCTGGGACGCATCTACCCCGCGGCCCATCGGGAACTGGCGGGTCTGATTGCGGAGCAGGGAGCCTTGGTCTCCGAGTTCTGGCCGTCAGAACCCCCCAGACCGCAGCATTTTCCCCGCCGCAACCGCATTATCAGCGGACTGTCCGTCGGCGTTCTCGTGGTGGAGGCCGCACTCAAGAGCGGCTCGCTTATCACAGCACGCTATGCGCTGGAGCAAGATCGCGATGTGTTTGCACTCCCCGGCTCTATTTATGCACCAGGCAGCAAAGGCTGTAACGCGCTGATCAAATCCGGTGCTAAACTGGTGGAAAGCCCGGTCGACATCTTTGAGGAGGTTGGCGCACTCACCCACTGCGCAAAAAGTAGTCAAATGAGCGTATCGCTGCCACATCCTGAAAATGAGCAATTGCCATTTAATGCGGTGTTGGCTAACGTAGGCAATGAAGCAACACCCGTAGATGTGGTTGCTGAACGTTGTGATCAACCTGTCCATGAAGTAATGACGCAATTGCTGGAGTTAGAATTGCAAGGGGTTATCACTTCAGTGCCCGGTGGCTATATCAGATCGAGGAGGGGCTAGTCATGATGGATATACTCATGTACCTGTTTGAAACCTATATTCACAGTGACGCTGAATTAATGGTAGATCAGGACGAACTGTCCGAAGAATTGCTACGCGCAGGATTTCACCAAGAAGATATTTATAAGGCTCTGAACTGGCTAGAGAAACTTGCAGCGCTGCAAGATACCGACCACACCCCTTATATGAACACCAGTGCGGTAACCTCGATCCGTGTTTATACACAGGATGAGATGAATCGTCTGGACGTTACTTGTCGTGGTTTTCTGACTTATCTGGAACAGATCCATGTACTGAGTTCTGACACTCGGGAGATGGTGATAGACAGAGTTATGGAGCTGGAAACGACAGAATTTATACTCGATGATCTGAAGTGGATTATCCTGATGGTGCTGTTTAATGCGCCAGGCAATGAAAGCGCCTACAGCCAGATGGAAGAACTGCTTTATGGTGCAGAGGACGGCTATCTTCATTAATTGCGACATAACAGAAGCGAAGGCCTGAGGTATGGCCAGTAAAATTAACCCTGAGCTGTTTTCCCACCAGGTTCACCAAGAGACGCCCTGCCCTCAATGCGGGGCGGCTCTGTTAATGCGCCATGGAAAACACGGTCCCTTTTTAGGTTGCAGCGCCTATCCGGCCTGCGATTACATCAAACCGCTGCATCAGAATGATGGTCATATAGTTAAAGAGCTGGGCGTGCCTTGCCCCGAGTGTCAGCATGAGCTGGTCCTGCGCCAGGGACGCTACGGTATGTTCATCGGCTGCAGCAATTACCCAGAATGTCACCATATAGAAACGCAAAATGCGCCACCTGCAGAACCGCAACAGCATACTTGGTTATGTCCTGAATGCGGCACTGGCCATCTGGTGAAGCGTAACAGTCGTTACGGCAAGGTGTTTTATGGCTGTGATTGCTATCCCAAGTGTAAATTTGCCGTCAATGCGCAGCCCGTTGCCGGAGAATGTGAAGCCTGTGGCTATCCGTTGCTGGTACAAAAAAAGCTCGCCAACGGTGAGAAACACCAGTGTGCTAACCGTAAGTGCCAGCATATCCAGTCGTCCTGATCTGGCGGCCTTTCCTTTGGAACAGCGGCTGTTAAGTCTGGATGACTCGTTGAAAGGACGCAGACAGCTCATGCCGCCTGCGTATAAAGGTTTAGTTGCGGTATTGCTGCAGGGCCGGGAAAGTGTGAGGGTTTAAGATCTCTGCCAGCGAAGCAAGGCGCGATTCCAGCTGGCTGTTGTTGTCGGCGCAGACATTGATATGCCCCATCTTGCGCCCCGCGCGTTTTTCCTTGCCATACCAGTGAATATGGCAGCCCGCCATGGCCAGCAGGTCTTCAGGCAGGGTGTCTTCCCCCAGAATATTGATCATAGCAGTGTGACGAATCAAATCCGTGCTGCCCAGTGGCAAGCCGCACACCGCCCGTATATGGTTTTCGAACTGACAGGTTTCCGCGCCCTGCTGGGTCCAGTGTCCTGAATTGTGCACCCGGGGAGCAATTTCATTCACCAGCAGTTGGCCTTGTACATCAAAGAATTCCAGCGCCAGTACGCCGACATAATCCAGGCTGTCCGCAACTGCGGTGAACATCTCTTTGGCTTGTTGTTGCAGCTCAGGGCAATGGATTGCGGTAGACAGGCTCAGTACACCATCGGTGTGCACATTTTCTGCTAACGGATAGACAGCAATGTCCCCGTTTTTGCCACGGACACCCACTAAAGAGACTTCACGATCAAAAGGCACGAACTGTTCAGCCACAATAGCCTGAGTCGGGGTGGAGGCAATGCATTGTGCCATTTCCGGCCAGATAAGATCAGCATCGGCGGAATCTTTCAGCCGCCACTGGCCTTTGCCGTCGTAGCCGCCCAGGGCACTTTTCAGCACCATAGGGACACCGACATGTGCATTGGCGGTGTTTAAGTCGTCGCGGCTTTGAATCACAGTGTATCGGGCATTTTTTACGCCGGCCTTATCCAGCAAGGCTTTCTCAATGCGTCGATCACCACCGGCTTTGATCGCCGCTGTCGCCGGCAGGAACTTTCCGCTTTTCTCGCAAGTATCCAGGATATCATGCGGGATATGCTCGAACTCTGCGGTGATGACGTCGCACCGGGCAATCGCGCTATCCAGTCCGTGGCCGAGCACGGTTTGCGTCAGCGGGTGCATTATGTTTTCGCTGTTTACGTCGTAGGCGATAACATCAATATTTAACGGGGCACCAGCCAGTGACATCATGCGGGCCAGCTGCCCGGCACCTAAAACCAGAACCTTTTTCATTATCATGCGTCCTCAGACGGATCTGGCTGGCTCAGCACTGTGTCAGTCTGCTCTTTGCGGAAGGCATCTATCGCTGCCATCACGCCGGCATCCTGAGTGCCTATGATTTGTGCTGCCAGTAAACCGGCATTGGCCGCGCCCGCTTCACCAATGGCCAGTGTTCCTACCGCAACACCTTTTGGCATCTGAACAATCGACAGCAGCGAGTCCATGCCTTTCAGCGCACGTGACTGCACAGGTACGCCAAGCACCGGCAGGCTGGTGAAAGCGGCGGTCATGCCCGGAAGGTGGGCGGCACCGCCAGCCCCTGCAATAATCACTGAAATGCCGCGCTGGTGAGCGGTTTCGGCGTATTCGGCCAACAGGTGCGGAGTCCGGTGTGCGGAAACAACTCTGGTTTCGTAGGCAATATTGAAGCGATCCAGCATCTCAGCTGCATGTTGCATGGTTGGCCAGTCAGATTTTGAGCCCATGATAATACCGACTTTCATCCCGAACTCCTTAGGGTTATGTTAATCAGGCAAGAGGGTTTGCCGCGCATTATACGGAGATTTTTCCTTAAGGAAAACGTTTGCGTCGCGGTCTGGGGCGTAATTGATGCAGTTCGCTGAGATTGAGTTAAAATAACGACCCAGAGAATAACAGCCGTCGCCAGCGGGTCTGGTGCGGTATCAAGCCATTGAGGACAGTGTGGATAATTTAAGCCAAGTGGTCACCGCGTTACAGCAAGGTGAAGTGATAGCCTATCCGACAGAAGCCGTCTTTGGGGTGGGCTGCGATCCCGATAATCCGGAAGCGGTTGCCAGGCTGCTGGCTCTGAAGCAACGGCCGATAGAAAAAGGGCTTATTTTGATCGCAGCCGATTATGCCCAGCTGGCGCCCTATATAGATGACAGCCAGCTTACCGATGAGCAGAAAGCGCGCATATTGGCCACCTGGCCGGGTCCGGTGACCTGGGTCATGCCAACCAAACCCCAGGTACCGGCCTTTCTGACCGGGCAATTCACCACCATTGCGGTTCGGGTGACGGACCATCCGCTGGTGCAGCAGCTGTGCCGTGAATTTGGTAAACCGCTGACCTCGACCAGCGCGAATCTGACTGGCGAACCGCCTTGCCGGACAGTTGATGAGGTGGTATCCCAGTTGGGCGATCACCTGAGTACCATCCTGCACGGTGAAACGGGCGGCCGTGACAATCCGTCTGAAATTCGCGATGCTGCCACAGGGCACATTTTTCGACAGGGATAACTTACGCATGCAAGACGTTAACAAACACGCCGTGAAGGCGTTCTTACTGGAGCTGCAAGATACCATCTGCCGGGCACTTGAAGCGCAGGATGGTCAGGCCAGCTTTGTCGAAGACAGCTGGGAAAGAGAAGAAGGTGGTGGCGGCCGCAGCCGGGTGTTGCGTGATGGTGCAGTTTTTGAGCAGGGCGGCGTCAATTTCTCCCATGTTTTTGGCGCCCAGATGCCGGCTTCGGCAACAGCTCACCGGCCTGAACTGGCAGGACGCCGCTTTGAGGCGATGGGAGTTTCTCTGGTGATCCATCCCAAGAATCCCTATATCCCGACGTCTCATGCCAATGTCCGCTTCTTCATTGCCGAAAAAGAGGGCGAAGATCCGGTCTGGTGGTTTGGTGGCGGCTTTGACCTCACTCCCTTTTATCCGTTTGACGAAGACTGCCGTCACTGGCATCAGGTGGCCAAAAACATATGTGCGCCTTTCGGCGATACTGTTTATGCCGATCATAAAGCCTGGTGTGATAAATACTTCTTTCTGCCACATCGTCAGGAAACCCGAGGTGTCGGCGGCTTATTCTTTGATGATCTCAATCAGTGGGGATTTGAAAAGTCCTTTGCTTATATGCAGTCGGTGGGTATGGGTTTTCTGGATGCTTATCTGCCTATAGTGGACAAACGCTGCCCTACCCCTTACGGTGAGCGTGAACGTCAATTCCAGCTATATCGCCGTGGCCGTTATGTCGAATTTAACTTGGTGTATGACCGTGGTACCTTATTCGGCCTGCAAAGTGGCGGGCGCACTGAGTCTATTTTGATGTCTATGCCTCCTCTGGCACGGTGGGAGTATTGCTTTCAGCCAGAGCCAGATTCACAGGAAGCCCGCTTGTGCGATTACCTGACTCCCCGAGACTGGTAGTCCGGCGCCGGTGAATATTAAGTAAGTGATTAAGTGATAAGGAAGACACAGCAGCCATGAATCAGGCCAAGGATAAATATGTCGTATTCGGTAATCCGATTGCTCAGAGCAAGTCACCGTTGATTCATACCCTGTTTGCGCGTCAAACAGCACAAGACATGGTGTATGAAGCCCGGCTGGCACCTGTGGAGGGTTTTCAGGCTGCCGCGGATCAGTTTTTCTCTGCCGGAGGGCGTGGTTGTAATATTACTGTGCCTTTTAAAGAGCTGGCTTTTACCTATGCCACACAACTGACAGAACGGGCGCAATTGGCCGGCGCCGTGAATACGCTGAAGAAACTGGATGATGGCGGTATTCTCGGGGATAACACGGATGGTGAAGGTCTGGTGCAGGATTTACTGCGAAATCAGGTTGCAATCCAGGGGAAGCGCATCCTTCTTATAGGAGCAGGAGGTGCGGCGCGTGGTGTCATTTTGCCTTTGCTGGCACAGGCCCCTGCCAATCTGGTGATTACCAACCGAACCTTTACCAAAGCAGAAGAATTGGCCGCCATGTTTGCCGCTTATGGCGAGGTTGCGGGTATGGCATTGGGTGATCTGGCTGATGCGCCGCATTTCGATGTGATCATCAATTCGACCTCTGCCAGCCTGAGCCAGTCGCTGCCGGGGATTCCTTCTTCCCTTATTCATCCTGAAGTAGTGTGCTACGACATGGTTTATGGCCAGGAGCAAACGACATTTAATCAGTGGGCAGAGACATTAGGAGCCCGCCAGGTGATTGATGGCTTGGGTATGCTGGTGGGTCAGGCTGCCGAGAGCTTTATGCTGTGGCGAGGCATGCGGCCCGGTACCGAACAGGTACTGCGCGAGTTGCGTCGTACTTTACAGGCAAAGTAGAGAATTCTATGAATCAAGATATTTTATTTGCCGACTTGCAGAGCTGGGACAGTGAGCGCCAGGCGGTGTGTTTCCCTGCACAGCAGGCCGGAGCGTTAATTCGTTGCTGGGTCAGGTTGGACTGGTTAGAAAAGAAAGCCGAGATGGCACTGACCGATGAGGCGGCCATTTTAGCCGCCTTTGCCGAGTACCGTTTTGATCTTGAAGAGCTCGCCGAATCTTCGATTGACGAAGAAAACTTCAATCAAGACGGCGAAATCATGATTGGCTGATCTTATTCTCTTCCAGATACTCGTCTTTTAGTCGGACATAGTTATCGGCTGATTGCGGAAGAAATGCTAATTCAGCATCGGTTAATGGCCTCGCCTGTTTGGCGGGGCTGCCGACATACAAATAACCGCTTTGCAATACCTTGCCTGGCGGCACTAAAGTCCCTGCCCCGATAATCACATCATCTTCGATCACTGCCCCATCAAGAAGAATAGCGCCCATCCCTATCAGGATCCGGTTACCCACCCTGCAGCCATGGAGCATAGCTTTGTGGCCAATTGTCACATCATCGCCAATAATAAGAGGATGGCCATCAGGGTTGCTGTTGCTTTTTCGGGTGACGTGCAAGACAGTCCCATCCTGTACGTTGGTACGCTCTCCTATCTTGATATGGTTTACGTCACCCCGTGCTGCCACCAATGGCCAGATACTGCTGTGGTCGGCCAAGTGAATATCTCCTACCAGTACGGCTGATGGGTCGATATAGACTTCTTCGCCTATTGTGGGAGTGATTCCTTTATATGACCGGAGTGAGTTTTGCATCTGGTTACCTCGATTATCTGGAGCAGGATTACTGAGTCTCGGAACTTCTCCGGTGTTTATACCACCAAAACCACAGGGGGTTGTGTGAATCTTGGTCGCTTGGGCGAAAATGACAAAATTATTTCAACTTAGCTATTGCCAACGTGATCGAACTCTCTATAATGCCGCCTCACTGACACGGCAGAGCAGCAAACTTAAGTGCTAGGCAGTGTAAGCGGTTAGAAAAACAAATTGAAAAAAGTGTTTGACACTTCACTTCGATTGGTTAGAATGGCCGCCCGTTTCGAGAGATTAATCACAAAGATTTATATCGGAACAAGC
>NZ_JAKLTE010000035.1:0-17422 GCF_022014395.1 Photobacterium sp. WH77
GTTACACAATGCCACAGAGATACACCGATCTCATGCGCGACATACCTGCAGCCTTACTGAAAACGCTCACGCATCCCCCTTACTGACCTCACACTTTTTAGCATCTATTTAACACCCTAACCCGCTGATAAAAAACAAAACACACCCAAATGTTACGCACGTGTTACGTTCGGGTTTCCTTTTGTTACAGTGCCATTTCCTTGCTTGGGTAGACTCTAAACAACCGGCGCTCTGTACCCTACACGCCGGTCATATCCCTGATAAACAAGGAAGAGCATAATAATGACAAAGCAACGTACCTTTACTCTGAAAAAATCGCTGATCGCTATGACATTCGCGGCAGCCAGTTCCGCGGCCAATGCCGGTGAAGTGGAAGTACTGCACTGGTGGACATCGGGCGGTGAGGCGAAATCGGCCGCTGTGCTGAAGCAAATGCTGGAGCAGCAGGGCGATAGCTGGAAAGACTTCGCTGTGGCTGGTGGCGGCGGTGAGAGTGCGATGACCGTTCTGAAAACCCGTGCCGTGTCGGGCAACCCGCCCTCTGCGGCGCAAATCAAAGGTCATGATATTCAGGAGTGGGGCGATCTGGGCTTCCTGACCTCGCTGGATGATGTGGCAGAAGCCGGTCAATGGGACAAGGTGCTGCCAGCGGTGGTGACTAAAGTCATGAAATATAACGGCGACTATGTGGCCGTGCCGGTGAACGTGCACCGGGTGAACTGGCTGTGGGCCAACCCTGAGGTGTTCAAGAAAGCCGGTGCGACAGTGCCTGCCAACATGGACGCGTTTTTTGCCGCGGCCGAGAAGATAAAAGCGGCGGGCTTTATTCCTCTGGCGCACGGCGGCCAGCCCTGGCAGGACGCGACCTTGTTTGAAGCTATCGCGCTGGATATCTTAGGTTCGCAGGACTATAACAAAGCGTTCGTTGATCTTGATATGGACGTGCTGTCCGGTCCGAAAATGGTCGAAACTTTTGCGACTTTCCAGCGTATGCATGACTATATTGACGATAACTCGCCGGGTCGTGACTGGAATATCGCCACCTCTATGGTGATCAATGGCGAGGCTGCCATGCAGATCATGGGCGACTGGGCGAAAGGTGAATTTGCCGCGGCCGGTAAACAGCCGGGCAAAGATTACATCTGCGCACCCGCGCCGGGCACAGCAAACCAGTTTACCTTCAACATTGACAGCTTTGCCTTCTTCAAACTGAGCAACAAAGACAACGAAGAGGCCCAGAAACATCTGGCCAAAACCATTTTGAATAAAGACTTCCAGGAAGTGTTTAACCTCAATAAAGGCTCGATCCCTGTGCGTCTGGACATGAACATGGACAAGTTCGACAAGTGTGCGCTGGATTCAATGGCCACCTTCAAAGCCTCGGCGCAAACGGGCGATCTGGTCCCAAGTATGGCCCATGGCCTGGCCACGACCAGCTATGTGCAGGGTGCGGTCTACGACGTGGTGACCAACTTCTTCAACGATACATCTGCCGATCCTAAGCAAGCCGCGCAACAGCTGGCTCGTGCAGTAAAAGCAGCCATGTAACCCTGTCGGCGGGCTGGGTGTTCAGCCCGCCGGTTCACCTATGCTTTTTTACCTCTGCGGCGAATGAATAAGACGATTCAGGCCGGGGCACGCGCGTGCCTGAGAGGTGATCATTGAGACGCAACCAGAATCAAGGACGCACTATGGAGCAAACCTTGTCGCTCACCAAACAGAAAGCGGCCCGGCCCAGCCTGGCGGACAGATTACAGAAATGGCTGCCGAAAATCGTGCTGGCGCCGACCATGCTGGTCACTGTGATCTGTATTTATGGCTTTATGTTTTGGACATTTTATTTGTCGCTGACCAACTCGCGCTTTCTGCCCAGCTTTAATTTTGCCGGTCTGATGCAATACGAGAAGCTGATGGACAACGACCGCTGGATCACCTCGGTGACCAATCTTGGTATTTTTGGCCTGATGTTTATGCTGATTGCGATTGTGCTGGGGGTCGGTCTGGCGATTTTGCTGGATCAGAATATCCGCCAGGAAGGTGCAATCCGGACGATTTATCTCTATCCCATGGCGCTGTCCTTCATTGTGACCGGTACAGCCTGGAAATGGATTCTGAACCCCGGCCTGGGGATCGAAAAACTGATGCATGACTGGGGATTTACCGGCTTTGAGTTCAACTGGCTGGTGGATCAGGACATGTCGATTTACACCCTGGTGATCGCCGCGGTGTGGCAGTCGTCGGGTTTTGTCATGGCGATGTTCCTGGCGGGCCTGCGCGGTATCGATTCATCGATCATCAAAGCGGCCCAGATCGACGGCGCTAGCATGCCTGTCATTTACTGGAAAATCGTCCTGCCGTGTCTGCGTCCGGTCTTTTTCAGTGCGGTGATTATCACCTCACACATTGCCATTAAGAGCTTTGATCTGGTCACCGCGCTCACCGCGGGTGGTCCGGGCTATTCTTCCGATTTGCCTGCGCTCTTTATGTACGCGCACTCCTTTACCCGTGGACAGGTCGGTTTGGGTGCGGCGAGTGCCATCATGATGCTGGCTGGCGTGCTGGCCATTCTGGTGCCTTATCTCTATTCCGAATTGCGGGAGAAGAAATAATGAATAAGCATTTCACTCTGGGCCGGATGGCGATTTACAGCGGACTGCTCTTTTTCTGCGTCGTGTACCTGATGCCGCTGTTTGTGATGGTCATTACCTCGTTCAAAACCCTGCCCGATATTAAAAGCGGCAATCTGATGTCCTTGCCGCAGGAGTGGGTGGGCTATGCCTGGCATAAAGCATGGTCCGGTGCCTGTACTGGCGTGAGCTGTGACGGTATCAAAGGCTATTTCTGGAATTCTTTCCAGATGGTGATCCCGGCGGTGGCGATTTCAACCCTGCTGGGGGCTTTTAACGGTTATGTGATCAGCAAATGGCGTTTTCGCGGCTCTCAGCTGTTTTTCAGCTTGCTGCTGTTCGGCTGCTTTATTCCGTTTCAGGTTATTTTGTTACCCATGGCTGCCTTGCTGGGCATGCTGGGGCTGGCCAACACCACAGCCGGTCTGGTGACGGTGCACGTGATTTACGGTCTGGCGTTTACCACACTGTTTTTCCGTAACTTTTATGTTGGCGTGCCCGATGAGCTGGTTAAAGCCGCCAAGTTGGACGGAGCCGGTTTCTTTACTATTTTCTTCCGTATTCTGCTGCCGCTGTCGACGCCTATCTTCATGGTGACAGTGATCTGGCAGTTCACCGCCATCTGGAACGATTTCCTGTTCGGCGTGGTGTATTCGGGGGCAGAAACCCAGCCGATCACGGTAGCGCTCAATAACCTGGTCAATACCAGCACCGGAGTGAAAGAGTACAACGTCGACATGGCCGCCGCCATTATTGCCGCATTGCCAACGCTTCTGGTGTACGTGCTGGCAGGGAAGTATTTTGTCCGCGGTCTGACCGCGGGATCAGTGAAAGGATAACAAGCATGGCTACACTCGCTTTAAAACAGATTCGTAAAACGTACCGCAACGCCGAGATTGAGACCCTGAAGGGGATTGATATCAGCATTGATTCCGGTGAATTCCTGATCCTGGTTGGCCCTTCCGGCTGCGGCAAATCCACCCTGATGAATACCATTGCCGGGCTGGAAGATATCTCCTCCGGCGAGATTCTGATTGATGGTGTTGATGTCGCTCAGGTGGAACCGAAAGATCGTGATATCGCCATGGTGTTCCAGTCTTATGCCCTGTATCCCAATATGACGGTGCGGGACAACATCGCTTTTGGTCTCAAAATCCGCAAGCTGGACAAAGCCAGAATTGCGCAGGAAGTGGATCGGGTTGCCGCTATGCTGCAGATTGATCACCTGCTGGATCGCAAACCGGCGCAACTGTCAGGCGGCCAGCGCCAGCGTGTGGCGATGGGGCGGGCACTGGCGCGTCAGCCTAAGCTGTATCTGTTCGATGAGCCGTTGTCGAACCTGGACGCCAAGCTGCGGGTTGAAATGCGCACCCAGATCAAACGTCTGCATCAGCAACTGGGCACCACCATAGTGTATGTGACCCACGATCAGATAGAAGCCATGACCCTGGCCGATCGCATTGCGGTGATGAAAGACGGCGAACTGCAGCAACTGGGCACCCCTAAAGAAATTTACAATCAGCCCAATAACATGTTTGTCGCCGGTTTTATGGGCTCGCCGTCAATGAATTTTATTCAGGCCAAAGTGGAGCTCGACGCCCAGAACAAGCCGGTTGCCAGCGTGACAGTGGCGGGAGAGCCGCACCTGCTTGCCCTGCCCGCCGCGCTGCGTGAACGCGATGGCCAGTCGATTGTGATCGGGCTGCGTCCGGAAAACATCACTGAGCAGCTGGTGGAAGGCGAGGGCTGTACCACGCTGCCGCTGACCGTGGATGTGCTGGAACCGACAGGCCCGGACACCATTGCCATGGTCACCATGAACGGTCAGGAAGTGGCGTGCCGCATTTCACCGGACTATGAGGCTAGGGTCGGCGAAACCATGCCTTTCCACATCGATCTGTCAAAAGCGGTGTTTTTCGACGCGCAATCCCAGCAACGCATCATCTGATTTTTTGGGGAAGGCTCACTTGAGCTGTTTTGCCCGCACTGGTCTGCGCCGGAGCGGGCTTTTTTGTCTGACATCAGTGTTGAAAACGCAAGACAGAGAAACACCGCACGGCACATGGCATTCATATTTTCAACGTCTGCCTGAGCAGATTGATAAGGAATCTGATAGCCTGTGATTGAGAAAAATCAGGCAGGCCAAAATAAGGAGCACAGAGTATGAAACCCCGAATCAGTGTCCTGACACTCGGTGTGGATGATCTGGAACAAGCGGTCAGTTTTTACCGGGATGGTCTGGGCTTACACACAGACGGCATTGTCGGCCAGGAATTTGAGCACGGTGCGGTAGCCTTTTTCGATTTGCAGTCGGGGCTCAGGCTGGCGCTCTGGCCGCGCAGCAGTATCGCACAGGATACCGGCTTGCTTAAGTCAGAGTCTTCACCCACAGGGTTTACGCTGGGGCACAATGTCGGTTCGAAAGCAGAGGTCGACAGTGTCATGAAACAAGCTGAATCTGCCGGTGCACTGTGATCAAAACCGCGCAGGATACTTTCTGGGGCGGCTACGCCGGCTATTTTCAGGATCCGGACCAGCATGTGTGGGAAGTGGTGTGGAATCCGCATTTTCTGCCAGATGAAGAAGTATAACGATAACCAAGGATATACCGTGAAACACATCGACAATGATGAGCAATACTACAACCAAACCTTCGATAAGCTGTCGCTTTCTTTATATGAGTTTGCAGACGTTGAATTTGAAGACTGCGAATTCAACGACTGTAATTTTACCGAAGCCGTATTCAAAAACTGTAAGTTCATCAATTGCCAGTTTCATCAATGTAACCTGAGTTTGCTGAAGATCCCGCACACACGTTTTTTCGACGTTAGTTTTCTGGAATGCAAACTGGTAGGTATCGACTGGACACAGGCCAACTGGCCCTCGTTTAATATCGATCATGAATTGCGGTTCCGGAAATGCATTCTCAATGACGCTTCCTTTTTCGGCCTGACATTGAATGAGCTCAGGCTGGACGATTGCAAGCTGCACGATGTCGACTTCAGGGATGGCGACTATAAAGACTCTGTCATGACCTTCTGCGATTTTACCCACAGCCTGTTTATGCGTTCCGATTTACGACGGGTCGATTTCACTGAATCCACCCATTACAACATTCACGTGCTCGACAATCAGGTTGAAGGTGCCAAATTCTCCCGTTTTGAAGCGTTACATCTGCTGGAAAGCCTGGGCATCGAGCTGGTGGACTAGCCTGGCTTGAGGGCGATTTTCAATCCGCTGATTAGATGAAATGAGACAAACTGTTCACATTTTCATGTAATAAAATTTATTGCAATCAGGTTTTTCGATGCAGATGTGAAAACAGATGCATTATGGCGCTTTTATGACAATGTGTTTTTTTCTTCGCTTTTATCATGTACCGCCTTTGAGGGTGGTTGAACGTTATCTGGCTGACACCGGACATGTCGGCCGTGGTTCATCGTCTGACGTTTGTTTTTTTGATGAAAGTTTGGAGAGAAAATGAAAAAGCACCTTGTTTTAACTATGTCATGTTTGATTGCAGCACTTCAGGCCGGTTCGGTTCTCGCAGCTGAGAATCCACACTGGAGCTATAGCGGGCACGATGGCCCCAAGCATTGGTCGACACTGGATCCTGAATTTAAGGTCTGTGCCACTGGCAAAAATCAGTCCCCGATTGATGTAACCGCTGCCGTTGCAGGCGCCCTAGCGCCGCTGGAAATCAGTTACCAGCCTTCTGGTGCCAGTGTAATCAACGATGGTCACACAGTGCAGGTCAATTATCAGACCGGCAGCTATATCACGCTTGATGGCGAGCCGTTTGAGCTGAAGCAGTTTCACTTTCACACCCCCAGTGAAAATCTGATCCGGGGTGAGTCTTTTCCGTTGGAAGGGCATTTTGTCCATGCTGATAAAAACGGCAGCCTGGCTGTGATTGCAGTGATGTTTAAAGAAGGCAACGCCAATCACGCACTGGCTTCGATCTGGCCGCACATTCCGGCACAGGTTGGGGCAACGGCGGCGCTGAAACAGCCAGTCGATGCCAGCCAGCTTCTTCCCGCACAACAGGATTATTATCGCTTCAGCGGCTCGCTGACCACACCGCCCTGCTCGGAAGGGGTGCGCTGGCTGGTGATGAAAGCGCCTCAGTCACTATCGGCCAGTCAGATAACCGAGCTGATGAAAATCATGAAGCACAGCAATAACCGTCCTGTGCAGCCGCTGAATGGCCGCGTGGTGGTGGCTTCATAAATTAGCATTTCTGGTCTGGAGACGGATAAAAGTGACAATAACCGGCCAGATGAACCGGTTATTGTCAGAGGTAAATCGTTATCGGCAGGGCTTGTTGCTGTGATTATTTGAGTACAGCTTTGATCGCCGCTTCGGCGCAGGCTACATCCAGGTGACCACCAGGCGCGCCACCTACTCCAATGGCTGCGACGACCTGATTATTGACATTAACGGGCAGGCCGCCAGCCAGGAACAGTAAATTGTCATCCATGTCTTTCAGCGGTGCCATCAGCGGCTTATCGTTCACCAGCGTCATCAGGTTTGCCGTCGGTTGCTTCATGCTGACCGCAGTGAAGGCTTTCTTGCGCGAGCTGTCCAGGGTGTGCGGTCCGGCATTGTTCTGGCGCAGTTGTGCCAGTACCCGGCCTGAGCGGTCAACCACAGTGGCAGTGACGGCATAGTTATCTTTGGCGCACTGCGCAACAGCGGCTTGTGCCAGTTCAAAAGCGGTGCCGGACGCAAGCTGGGTCTCGGTAACTGTGGTTGCTGCGGATGCAGACGCGGCGAAGACAGAGAATGCCAGGCAAAGCTGAGGTGCGAGAGTTTTCATGTCATATCCTTTGATGGGATGGGGGAATGACGCTACTTTACTGGGTCTCAATTGCCGCAGACTTGCCCGAAGATTACCAAACTGTAATCATCAGGCCATGATCCGTCATGGTATTATCTGTGGTTTGGCTAACACGGGCGCACTCAGGAATAAGCATGCATATCTTGGTGATAGAAGACGAACCCTCTATTCGTGAGTTTGTACGGCAGGGGCTGGAAGAGCTGGATTTTCAGGTCACAGTGTGCGCCGATGGCAAGCTGGGGTATCAGCTTGCCAGCCAGGAAAGTTATGATCTGATCATTCTTGATTTGATGCTGCCCGTCATGGATGGCATGGCGATTTTGCGGCAATTACGGGGCGAAGGGCATTCAACCCCGGTGCTTATTCTCAGTGCCCGCCATTCGGTCGATGAACGGGTGCTGGGGTTACAGTCCGGTGCCGATGATTATCTGGTCAAGCCATTCGTGTTTGCCGAGCTGGCGGCCCGCTGTCAGACGTTGCTCAGGCGTCAGAGCGCGGCTTCAGGTACGGATGTCCTCAGTTATCAGGGGCTGACGCTGGATTTATTGTCGCGGGAAGCCCGGCGGGACGGCGTGCTGATTGCATTGAAATCCAGGGAGTTTTCTTTGCTGAAATTGCTGATGACCCAGCCGGGGCGGGTGCTATCAAAAACCGTGATTCTGGAGCAGGTCTGGGGCTTTCAGTTCGACCCGCAGACCAATGTGGTGGATGTACTTATCTGCCGTCTGCGCAGAAAAATCGACAAAGGCTATGCGACGCCGCTGCTGCACACAATTCGCGGAGTGGGTTATGTGCTCAGACATCAGGGCTGAACAGGCCACACGTGGTGCTCAGCGTGCACTGTTCCGCCGTTTTTTGCTGACATTGTTGGTCTGCTTTTTGCTGATAGTGACTGTGATGGCGCTGGTGCTGACTTGTCAGCTGGATTATCAGGAAAGGAAGCTGCTCGAATCGTACGGGCAGGAATACCAGCGCATCCTCACCTTTGAGTCAGATACTAAATTCGAGCACGTGGTGGTCAGTAATCCCAACCGGCTGATTGAAAACGCCGTCAGTGTGTCAAAAGAGACGATTACGGGTCAGCTTGAATGGGTCAGCGGCGCAGAGCTGACAGTATTGCCAGACGGCCCCTCGGCCTACCGGTTAGCGAATCGTTTGTGGTATCACTTATTCAGTGATGCCCCTTATCTTACTCTTGAACTCAGCGGTAAACCGGCCCGCTACTGGCTGGTAATGGATGGTGACCCGCGGCGCAGTCAGTTACTCAGGCAGGGCAGTTGGCTGATTGTGGCGCTGGCTGTTATGGTTGCTGTGATGTCACTGGTGGTCTGGCAGTTACTGAGTCGCACACTCTTGCCTTTGCATAATCTGGCCAAAAGCGTGGATCAGATCAGCAACGGCTCTTTGGATGCCATGCTGGATACTGATCTGCCGCCTCCTGAAGCCAAAGGGCAGTTCGGGCAGCTCAGCCGGAGCGTGCAGCAGGTGATGAATCGTCTGAAGGAGGCCGTCCGGGGAATGGATAATACCGTGGATGCGATTGCTCATGATGTCAGAACACCGCTGTCCCGTATCATACTGACCACAGAAGCCGCGCTCAGCGAACACAGCGGCAAACAGGAGAGTGAGCAGTCACAACATAAACTGGCCGCCGCGTTATCAGACTGTGCGGAATCAGCACAGAAAACCAGTCAGATGCTCACTACCCTGATGCGTATTCATGATGAGCAGGTCGGCCGTCATCCCTGCCAGTTGGCGTCGGTTAATCTGGCATCGTTACTGGCCGAAGTCGCCGCCTGGTATGAGGAAGTGGCCGAAGATGCCGGTATGACGCTGAATGCGTCGGCCCTTCAGCCGGTGCTACTGCAGTCCGATCCCAAACGCCTGACACAAATCGCCGTTAACTTGCTGGATAACAGTCTGAAATACAGTCAGCCTGGCGGTGAAATCACTCTGCTGTGCGGTGAAGAGGATGATGCGGTGTGGTTCAGTGTCCGGGATCAGGGGATCGGGATTGCACCAGCGCATCAGAGCCTGATTTTCCAGCGCCTGTACCGGGTTGAAGCGAGCCGTCATCAGCCCGGCTACGGTCTGGGTTTGCCGTTCGTAGTGGCTATGGTTAAGACCTTGCAGGGACATATCACACTGGATTCAGCGCCGGGCAAAGGCAGCCGCTTTACCGTCCGGCTGCCCAAAGCGCTGGCAGCTGGAGCTATCAGTCCCGCTCAGGAGAAAAATCTGGATTAGCCACACGATGACCGCGATCCAGAGCAGCGATATCGGCAAGATCGGTGGCGTTCAGCGTCAGTGAGTCTGCCTTCGCAATAGTCTTCGCAATAGTCTTCGAGAGAGACAGAGCTTTTCTGCAATAAGCTCCAGAAATGTTCAGGTTTCGGTGCCCTGCCACCTGTGCTATATCCTCAATACTGTAGCCCCTCTCAAACTGTAGTGGCTTGCACCTTCCCGTTGTAAGTCGTGGTAACGCCAATCCTCAATCCCGAAGCTGTTCCTGACACGCTGAAAGCAGCGAGGACTTTAAGGGGTTAGCTAAACGTTTTTCTTGCTTGGGGAGTGGCGATCCCCAGGGACTAATCCAAAAGCAGTCATATTAAAACCCGTGGCCACAATGTGGACGCACACTAGTTTTAGTCAAGTTAAAACAGCAGCTTACACTTAAAAATAAGGCCCATTATGGGCCTTTACGCGTTTAGTGGCTGGCTTTTGATGGCTCTCTGAAATAGGAATTCCAGTAATACAGCGCATAGTTAGCACCAACCCAGCACATCAGCAGGGTCGCGACGCTGATTTCGATCACGCCTGCCAGGTTGAGGTATTTTGACAACGCATGATCATCCGGCAGCCACTCTGTCAGTCGGTGCATAGCCACGGCGCTGATCACCGAAGGAAAGGTAATCGCTGCCATAGAAGGCTGGAACCTGTATTTGAGGATGTCGATATAGCACAGGTAGACGAAGATCGTCATCGTGATGCCAATGCCTGCCAGCGCACCGGTAAGAATAGGATCGGGGCTTGCCAGATTCGTCAGGTACGCCGTCAGCGACAGGTTCACCGGGGCGGCCATAATGGTCAGAGTGGGGCGAGCGACCCGGGGCAGGCGACCGGCAAAGCACAAGCGGTACAGCACCACGGGTAGCATAAAGAAGTAAATTGCCACACAGACATTGGTCATAAAAATGGAAAATTCAGCGTGACCGAGTTGTGAGCCTGCCAGCGTGCCACTGATAGCGCCAACGGGATAAAGGAACCAGCTCGGATACAAATGTATCATGCGGAATTTATTAATCTGAAAACTGAAAAACAACATCATCATGGTGAGGTGCAATACCAGTGCCGGATACCACAGAATACGGGCGCTGGCAGGGTGAACACCTGCCAGATAATCGGCCAGCACCAGCATTGTCATCGACATAGGCGCCATCAGGCTGCCGTACAGCGGATGGTGCAAATCTGAAAAGAACAGCTTGGGATTGAGCAGGTATTTCATCACCACAGGAATGAGCAGGCAGGCGCCGATCAGCGCACAAACAGAGCGGACATGGATACCGAATTCAGGATAAAACAGTGACCAGGCAAGCCCGGTGCCTGTAATGGCTAACGCCAGAGCTGCCTGGGCGGTGGGGACCTGAATAAATGCTTTGCCGAGTGCCACAATTTCTCCTCTTTTTCTGTCCTGCTAGCGGGTGTTGACCCTGAAGTTAAGCGGAGGATTCTACACTATATAGTGAAAAAAGGATGCTGCTTGCTGACTGTTATTGAGCGGTTTGCCAGTCGTTTGGGCTGCCTGTGAAAAGCGGATACTTGTCAGGAAAATTTATCCGAAAATTGCTGCAAAAGTTGCGAAATACAGGATTTGATCCCATAGTAATAGTGAAGCGTGTGAAGTGAGAGAGTTTCATGCTCTAGCTTCTGGAGGATTAAGCTGTTCTTCGATACTCTCATGTTCCTGCTTCTTTGGTTGTTTCCGGCTTCAGAGGACGCAATCGCTAAAGCACCAAGACACTAAGACGGTGAAAACTTAGTGTTACAATTTGGAATGCAACAACACAAGACAATTAGTACTTCTTCGCCAAATAACCAGAATGCTCGATTGAAATGAATGACGATTATCGAGTACGGCATACTCAACGTAATGAGTGGCGAAGCCCGCGTTAAGAAAGGCCCTCAGTGTGCTGAGTAGGTAGACTGAAGGTAGTAAAAGAGTACACAAGCCGCACGCAACGTGCGGCTTTTCTTTTGCGCGTTATGGCTGGAAATTGCCATCAAATCCCTGTTTTCACTTGTCTTCAAACAAGATCACAATGAGTCGCGCGGGCCATGCGCACTATAGGCGAGAAATCGCAGTTCTTGAAATGTCACGATGCTGGTGGCAGCAGGCGCGGGCGAACAGAAAAAAATGAAAAAGTGTCGTGCCAAAGCCATGAAAAGGGTCATCTCCATTCGCACCCGCCAATGGAGATGACGGAGTGAAGTCCCAGATCTTCGGGGTTCAGACAGTGAGATCTTTGATCTTGTCGCTTGGCCCATTCTTCTGTACCGACTTTATACCGTTGTCAGCACCGGACTTGGATTTGTACATCTCACTGCTGCCAATAACCTGGTGGTTCTTGGCCTTGAGATTGAAGTGGAATTGACCGTTTGCGGCTTCTTTTAGTTCGTACTGCTCAGCATTGGGAGAATTCGTCTGAACAGACTTGATCCCGTTATTGGCTGCCGCCTTGGTGGTATACATTTCACTTTTGAGGATAACCTCGCCATTCGCCGCCTTCAGTACAAAATAAATCTGATCATTTTTTGCTTTTTTCAGCTCATAACTGCCCATGTCCAACTCCTTGTTGTGTCGTGAATTTAGATAAAGATTAGTCCTGTTTTTACAAAAAAGAGTGATATTTGTCGTAAACAAGTCCGTTTCGAATTGTCAACTGAAAGGGCTTATGCACGGCACTCAGGGTGAGAGCACGTATGTTTACTTTTTGAACGCACGTAAGTTCTCTCGGGCTGGTTGAGTAATAATTAGACACCTCATGCATTTCACACCAGTGGCAGGCGGTTAAAAATCACTCTTTTTGTAGATCCCAACATGCTTTTTATATGGTGATTTTACAACTTGTTAACTCATGCTCTCACCCTGGCACGGCACTGCTTTTGGATCGCTGAAGCCGATACTCTTTAGTACATTCTCCGGAAAAAAAAGATTCATAATTTTGACGTAAAAGGCATTTGCATTTTTTAAACGACTGTTTTGGAAAGAAGAAAAAAGTTTATCCACAAAAACAGTGGGTAACTTTGGGGATTACGGATGCCGTAGTCGGCGATTATTTCATCGGTTGAGTAAGGGTATTGAGGGTAAGCGTAATATTGGCTTTTCCGGTTCTCTAAGTGTACCGATTAGCGGGTTTTTATACTTGTCCTACACTTGTAATCAGTCGTTTTTCAACAAGATGAGGATAGTCGCATGAAATTAACGGCAGTGCTGGGAACCGCAGCGATACTGGCAGGTGTACTGATGGCACCGGTTGCGGTTGCCGATGAAGGCAAAGCAGTGCGTTATAAAGTAGATGGCGCTGAGTACGAGGGTTACTACATTTCACCGGCCAAAGATGCGCCGCTGGTATTGATGATCCACGATTGGGATGGCCTGACCGATTATGAAGTTAAACGGGCGCAGATGCTGGCAGATAAAGGGTATGCGGTGTTCGCGGCTGACTTGTTTGGTGCCGGTGTTCGTCCGGAGAAAGTGGAAGACCGGAGGAAGCTGACCGGCGAGCTATATCAGAACCGCGATAAAATGCGCAGTCTGATGCAAGGGGCGATTGCACAAGCCAGGCAGATTGGCGGCAATACCGCCAATGCGGTGGCAATGGGATATTGTTTCGGTGGCGCCGCAGTATTAGAGCTGGCCCGCTCCGGGGCAGACATGAAAGGCTTTGTCAGTTTCCACGGTGGCCTCGATACACCGGAGGGGCAGAATTACAGCCAGACGAAAGGCAATGTACTGGTGTTCCATGGCGCGGCCGACACCTCGGTGACTATGGAGGATTTTGTCAATTTGAATAAAACGCTCGAAGGCGCAGGCATTGACAATGAGATGATAGTTTACAGCGGAGCACCTCATGCTTTCACTGTTTTCGGATCGGAACGTTACCGTGAAGACGCCGATAAAAAATCCTGGCAACGTTTTCTGGAATACCTGAGTGAACAGCGGTAACTTATTGCTCTTAAATTGAATTTCTCTGAAAATACAGTGTTCTGAAAATTAATTTCTTTGAAATAATAGTAATGGGACAGAATTTTCTGTCCCACAGATTGAGGGCTTTCTATGTTATGTGTAACAACACCGGATGTGGCACACCGTCCCATTAAAGAAGTGCTGGGGACTGTCAGTGGCAGCGTGGTGCAATCCAAGCATGTCGGCCGCGATATCATGGCGGGCTTCAAATCCATTTTTGGCGGGGAAATTCGAGGTTACACTCAAATGCTGGTGGAGGCCCGTGAAGAGGCCTTGCACAGAGCCATCGCTGAGGCTGAACATATGGGAGCGGATGCCATTGTGAATATGCGCTTTACAACCAGCACTATCATGCAAGGGGCATCTGAGATTTTGGTGTACGGCACAGCGGTCAGGCTGAGCTGATCTCGTTTTACCTTCCTATTGAGTTCCGATTCTGGCTAGTTTTGCCCGGCCAGAGGCGTACACTTAGCGCATGGATGAAGAGTGGCGTGATTTACGAAATTGCGTCTGCGTAATACAGGCTGAGTGTATGAGTTTATCGCCAACCCAGTGTCAGCAGGCCAGACTGGCCAAAGATCCCCGTTATGACGGGCTGTTTTTTACTGCGGTGAAAACCACCGGCATATACTGCCGTTCGGTATGCCCTGCGCCTGCACCAAAAGAAGTGAATGTGGAATACTACCGCACCGCTATTGAAGCGGCTCAGGCTGGCTACCGCCCTTGCCTGCGCTGCCGTCCGGACAGTGCTCCTGGTTCCCCGGCATGGCTGGGAACCGGGGCGACAGTGCAGCGTGCTTTGTCACTGCTGGATGAAGGGGCATTGATGTCTCAGTCCACCGAGCATCTTGCGGCTCGCCTGGGCGTGAGCGACCGTTATCTGCGTCAGTTGGTGACCCAGGCCACAGGGCTTTCTCCCAAAGCTTACAGCCTGTATCAGCAATGCCTGATGGCAAAAAAACTCCTGCATGAAACCCGGTTGCCCGTCACAGAAGTGGCGTTTGCCAGTGGTTTTCACAGCGTGCGCCGGTTCAACGACTGTTTTCAGAAGCAGTTTTCGCTTTCACCTTCCCAATTGCGTAAACAGGGTAAAGCCGAACAAGGGGCGGGGCAGGGCATTCGTCTGCAACTGGCCTACCGGCCGCCTTACGACTGGCGACAGGTGCAGGGTTTTTATGCCGCCCGGCTTATTCCCGGGCTGGAGTGGCAAACAGAAAACAGCTACGGCCGCACTTTTTATTCGCGTACAGGTGATGCGACGAGACATTATCAGGGACACTTTACTGCAACTCACTGCCCTGAAAAATGCTGTTTCGATGTAGATCTTCAGATTGATAACCTCAGTGGGCTGATACCTGTGATCCGAAACATCCGTCGCTGCCTGGACCTGGACGCAGACAGTGAGCGTATCGCAAACGCGATTTGTCAGGCGACCCTGTCCATGCCTGCCTCACAACCGGATGCAGGAATACGCCTGCCCGGTATCTGGAGTCCGTTTGAAGCCGGTATGCGTGCGGTATTGGGGCAACAGGTATCGGTGAAAGCGGCGCGGAACCTGGTGGAAAAACTGGTCGCGCTGAATCCGGACAGCGGCGAGGATCTCAAGTATTTCCCCACGCCAGCTCAGGTGCTTGAGATGGATTTACAACAACTTGGTATGCCACAGAAACGCAGGGAAACCCTGAAAAATCTGGCCGGTTTTGCCCAGACACACCCGCTCGGTATGGACGCCCCTGAGAAAGAAATGCTGGCGCTGCCCGGGATTGGCCCCTGGACGGTACATTACATGCGTATGCGGGGTCACAGCGACCCGGATATCTTTCTTTCCGGTGATTTAGGTGTGAAGAAAGCGCTGGCGGCACTGGATAATCCGGTTGATGAAACCGCCGCCGCACCCTGGCGCAGTTACCTCACTTTGTATTTATGGAGTTTGTTATGACCTCAACCACGACGCGGGCTGTCCAGCGATTCCGGCAACGGATTGATACCCCCATTGGCTGGCTGGCCGTGGTGGCCGATCATCAGGCCATCACGACCATTGAGTTCGACGCACAGCCCGCCCCTGATGATGTCAGTAACGCCGTCACCGAATTGGGTGTGCAGCAACTGAACGAGTATTTCGCCGGCCAGCGTAAGCATTTTGATTTGCCCCTCTCCATGCCGGGCACCGCTTTCCAGCGCGAGGTCTGGCAGGCACTTACGGATGTGCCCTTTGGTGTCACCTGTTCCTATTCAGATGTCGCGCTGCAAATCGCCCGTCCTAAAGCTGTCCGGGCCGTGGGCGCCGCAAATGGGAAGAATCCGATCCCTATCGTGGTGCCTTGCCACCGGATTATCGGTCGCTCCGGCACCCTGACCGGCTATGCCGGCGGGTTGGATAAAAAACGCTGGCTGCTTGAGCATGAAGGATTAAGTATCAAGGCATAATTTACAATGTAAATGGGGCGGTGCTCGCCCCTTATGTTGTTTTTACGCGGCTTTTTATTCAATGAACTGCATGTCTGGTTCAAAAAACGAGAAAATTTTCCAACTTCTTGGCAAGTTTGGTCTTGCCAATCCGGTAACATACTGATTTATAAAGCGCTGGTTATTGGCGCGAAAATTGCTGGAATCCCTGAATTAAACAGCATTAAATCAAGACGAGCGTCAGTATGGCAGATCCCATTTTTCCTTACCCACCCCGGCATTCCATGTTCTGGGATGACCACCAGTACACCTACGATGAAGCAAAAGCCTTGTATGAACAGGGAACAGTTGCCCGTTTCTGTACCAGACAATCGTATTTTTATAGAAGGTTAACAAGAAATGGAACAGGTTAGCAGGCCATTGACAAAAGCTAAGGTACCAACAGAAATGGAAGTTAAAGATCTATATGAAAAAATAAACTCGGATCCGGATAAAATTGAATGGGAAGTCATAGCCTTTCAGCAACCTTATCCGAGTCGGCGTAAATATTATGTGATGTTGATGACGTTAATATCTGTGCTGTTTTCATTTCTCATACTTTTGATTGCATTTGAATTTAATGTTATCGCTGCAATTACTGAACCATTTACTTGGCCGATGTATGGTATTGTGATTTTTGCAAGCCTCACCCTTGGAAAGATCACTTTATTTCCCAGGTTTCGTCATCACTACATCTTGAGCCGTTATGGTCTGATTACTGAAGATCATGTTCATTCATCAAAAACAGGCAACGCAATTCTAAGAAAGTTGCTGGCTGTTGCCGCTGTTGGCTCGCTGGCGGCGGTGTTTATCATTGGTCCGTCGGCGTTAGCGGGTTTTGCCGGGCTGGGCGTGACCTGGCTGGTATTGAGCGGAACGAATTTAGATAAGTATATGTTGTCACAGCGTATCAGTACCTATGATGATATCTTTTTTTTAAGAGAGCATGATGATTCTGATGAACCAAGGGATTTGTTTTTGTTATTTCATCGCTATACAAATTATAAAGAAGATGAGAATAATATTGAAATAGAAGATTATGATTTTTTTTCTACATCAATATATTGTCAACAAGGGGACAAAGATAAAATTATCTCTATGATTAATGGTTTCTATCCTTATGGTCAGATACCGAGTGATAAAAAAGATATTTTTGATGAGCTGTATGAATATGTGCCGCCTCAGGAGATTAAAGACATAGTTGCACAAACCTCACCACATCTTGATAATGCTGAGCAATGCAGTTAATTGAAGGATAGGGAC